>JBBQDJ010000022.1:0-15571 GCA_038319595.1 Verrucomicrobiales bacterium | reverse complement strand
CGAGGCGTTTGTGAAATCGCGGGAGCGCTTCGGCTCGAAACGAAAGAGTGTCGCGAGGAAATTCAACGGTAATGCCGCACCGGCAGGCGGAATTTTATGGAGTCTGCGGGATCTGAAGAAGGGCATTGCGAGATAGGATACAAGAGCTGCCAGCTGACCGGGTAGAATTCATTCCCGTTCTCCGGATTCAGCAAATGCGCGGCTTCCTCCGTGGCATGGACACAGGTATCGAACGGGAGGGTGACCGATTGTGAGCAGAGGCAACGTCGTCGATTCATCCGGCTGGCTCGAACCGAACCAAACGGAATCGTTTCACCGCTGACCTTGCCTCGAAATCGGAACATCAAGGATGACCCATGGCAGACGATTTAGCGCAGAGCGGATTTTAAAAATAGTCCCCACGGACCCACAAGATCGTGGCCAAATCTTAAAATCCAACTTCCTATGGCCGATTCTGGGACCATCTGACCGGAATCGGGACCCTAAATAACTTTCAAACCCGTAATTTCCGGTTCATCTTACATCCAACGAAAGGCGACAGCGCACCACGGTGAACTGAAAACCTTTCCAACATATCCTGTTCCGGGCAACTCAGCTCTGGTCAGATCGGTCTCCGGGGGGAAGTCGATCACACACCGAGCCAAGCCAACCGGCAACTTTGGGGGGAAAATGTGCAAATCTCGGGCGCGGATCGGAAACGGTCCGCGCCCGCTTCATTTTCATGGATCTCTTCCGCCGTGAAGTCCCAGTTCCGGTCATACTCATATCCCACAATCGCGTAATAACGCATTTTCTATTTTAGTACGGCCCAAGTATCAGATAGAAACGGTGATAGATGAAATATGCTCTCCCTCTCCCCTTGATCATTCTAGCACTGGTTAGTTCTGCCGTCGCGGAAACACCCGGCTCCCACGGATCTCCCATTTCGATGGCTGCCCATCTATCCGCTCTTGATGAACCGGATTCCGCCGTCCGGACCACGGCAGCGGCCTTTCTGGCAGGTTACCTGCAAAAACAGTCGGATCACCCTCTCTGCCAGATCCGGTTGAGCGGCTCAGCGATCTGGATCGAATTGACCGGCCTCCGTCTCAACCGCCTCGTCGCGAAGCCGATCACTCCGACGGACACGGCTAACGGAATCACCGAAAGCTGGTTGGTGATGATCGACTACACCAGCTACCGCGCCCGCAATCTACAGTCCGCCCAGTGGTCTAAGTGGAGCGACGCCCCCAACTTGTTATTGCCCAGCGCCATCCGAGTGGAAAAAAGGACCGACGGTCATTGGCAGGTGAATCCGAAGGACTTCCATCTACTCACCCCGCTTTCCACGCCAAGCGGTCCCGCGACCATACCCCACGCCGCTCAGCCCGCAACGGCGGCTCAAGCATCAAAGTAACAGACGTCAGGAGCTCTCCTAGGCCATTCATCCGCGTTGACGGCGGAAGACCAGCAGCAAGGTGGTGAGCCCGATCAACGAAATCGCTCCGGGCTCTGGCACAGCTTGGTTGCCTACGTTGACGTAGACCCATTCGGGAGCGCTGCCTTTGGTAATCACCTCCACAGGCACCCGCGTGATATTCCCGGGCAGAGAAGCCGCCGGACCATAGGAAACCGGTTGAATCTCAGGTCTTTGCACGGCGGGCGGCGTCCGATGGAGCAGCCACAGACCGACGCCCGGAGAGGCGAGCAGCACTCCGAATAGCAGACCTTTTATTTTCAAAAACCACGACACGGCCCACCCAGAGTCGTTAATTTTTAGAAATAATCAAGTTTTATGAAATAGTTTTATGGATTTACAGGATTGGGTTTTCTTCGGGATGGCATTAAGGTATTGGGACAAATGGATCGGGCGCGTGACGAACGGGTGAAACAAGTTGTGATTGGAACCAGCATCCTGCTCGTTCTGATGGGGTCGATCTGCGGACTCCTGATCGGTTGGCATTTTTTGCCGGGCCTTCTGGGTGAATGGATTGGAACGATGCTGGGAATCATGAGCACCCCGTTTTTTCTGGAGGGCTCCTTTGTGTGCATTGGATTATTGATCGTCTTGAGCATCAACATCTGGCGTCGTAACAAGGAGGGCGATGAATTCGTCTATCTCGAACAGGTGGCCGGGCCTGAGGTTCCAAAAGACCTTCCAGATCAGGCGAAATGGGCCATTTATCGGGAAAAACCTCTGGATGCAGAGGTGCCGTCCGCCTTGAACCGAGCCGAGGGAGCTTTCGCCATCGGTGATTATCCCGCTGTCACTGAGTGGATTTCGACGCTCGACCAAGAAGAACTCAAGCTGCCGGAAACGATGGATCTGCGGCTGAAACTCGCCAAAGCAACCGGACGCGAAGCTCTCGCCTCAGAATTGGAATCCGAGATTCGAAATCTCAAATCATGACTAGGTGTTCTTTTGACCATTACGTGATTATTGACTTCAATTCGAGACCCGTAATCCGCTTATACTAAGCGCTGTGAATCGTAATCTCGAAACCATGAATACGGCGAATTTTCTCAAGATGGCCCACGGCGACCTTTCCGGTCTGAGGCAGCTCGCCTTCGACTTTTTCAACGATACCCGGCTGCAAATGACCGGCTGGTTGGCCCTGATCGAAGCGGGAAATTACCGCCAGCTGCGTGACGATCTGCACCGCTGCAAAGGCGGCGCGTCGCTTTTTGGATTGGAGCGGATCGTCGCCCTCATCGGCTCATTCGAAAGCCCTGCCGCCCTCGAAAGCCGTGGTTTCGACATCGCTGGCTTCGAAAATGAACTTTCCGCTGCCGAGCGGGCGGTGATCGATTTGACGAATTGATTCCTAACGATGGCAGCCACGATCCAATCCCCGGAAAAAGAGCTGCGATTCACCCGTTCCGGACAGGCAAGCCTGTTTTGGATCGCCTCCGCCGTGCTCACGGCGGTCGGAGTGACGATGTTGGCGACGGCGATTTATCGCGACATCAATCCGGAACTCCCCCACCCGGCCTGGGCCATCCTACCTCTCGCCTTCGCCGTGTTCATGGCCCATACGGCGGTCAGCCTGACGCGGCATGCCTATTTGATCTTAACGCCGCTCGGCATCGAGATTTTCCCGTTTTTCAAACCTGCCGACGGAATGCGTTTGGTGATGTGGCAGGAGGTCGATCATGTGGAAGTCGATGAAAAAACCACTCGGCTCACGCTCCATCACGACTCGGGAAAAACCTCCGGAATCCATCTGTCGCTCACGCCGATTCGCGCCGACCGACGGACCTTGCTTGCCAAAGCCGTCCTCGGGCGCATATCTCCGCCCGCCGCGAACGGCTAAATCATTCCATGCGCACCCATTCCCGTCAGATCCTCACCGTCGAAGAAACATTCGGGCAGAACGGATGGCATTGCGAACTCGTCGAAGGCCGCGATGTGCTGCGCGCGGGCTTCGAAGCCCACCATACGCGGGTCGATTTGATCGCGCAGGCGTATCCGCAGTTGAACGCGCTAACGATCGTATCCGAGTCGCCCATGCCGCTCGACGAAGCGCATTTGCATGCAGTTCTGGAGCTGCTGGCCCGCGCGAACAAGCAACTGACGCTGGGCGGCTTTGAATATGACCTGGATCGCGAGTTCCTCGTTTTCCGCACCACCAATCTGTTCGAGCGGGAAAAATTCGACAGCGACATCATTTCCTCGATGGTGCACTGCGCCATCGCCGAACTGGACCGCATCACCCCTTACGTCGCGATCGTCCGCGACACGCCGGAGGATCTACTCGACGATCTTGATCTCAGCCGCCTGCTGATGCGCGAAGATGTCATCCCGCCGGTTCCGGGGGACGAGGAAGAGGAGTATTAGCGGAATTTCGAATGGTTCTCGACCGGCCACCGTGGGCTGCCTAATCCTTATCCATGAAGATCCTTGCGCTGCTTGGCCTGTTGACTCTGCCCGTTCTGGCCGGTGAAATTTCACCAAGCCACCCATCTAACACGTGGGAGCTGACCTTGGAGAGCGGCTACCTTTGGAACATCGGCAACAACACCGACATTGATTACGAAATCATCCCCACCCAGCTCACGCTCCGCTCTCCGGTGGTCTTGACTTTGTGGAAGGACGAGACCGGCGCGGAAATTGTCGTGAGAAACCGCTTCTCCGCGTTGTTCGAGGCGATCACCCATGGCCCGGAAGACACTTACATCGGGGTTTCGGGAGCACCTTCCATCGAGTATTGGTTCCCCTCGCGGAGGACCTCGGTCTATTTCTCGATCGGCGGCGGCTTCGGCTGGACTAACAGTTCCGGCGGCCAGCAGGGAATGGGGCAGGATTTCACGTTCAACTGGTTCACCCAGTTAGGAGTTCGCCAGAAAATCAGCGAAAACCTCTCCCTGCTGGTGGGGCCCTATTTTGTCCATCATTCCAATCTCGGTCTGACAGATCCGAACCCTGGGATCGACGCGTTCGGTTTCACAGTGGGGTGCGGTTGGACCTTCTGATGCCCCGCCGCCTCAAGCACGACTGGCGAGCTGATCGTTGATCCTGCGGAACAGGTTTTCCAAATGGGGCATGTCCACCCCCGCCGCCGTCGCCCGGCGCAGGGGTTCGCCCCAGATCGGCGTGACCTCGACTTCCCGGCCTTCGACGAAATCGATCATACTGGAGGTCCGATAGGCCCCCATCGGGCGGGTGCGGTTGATGTTGAACTCGATCAAATCGTCGCTCAGTCCGAACCCAAGCGCCCGAGCGGCGACAACGATTTCGGTCATCAAGGCTCGGATTTCCTCTTCGGTCTCCAAGTCGGAGATCAGGACATCTGTGGTCACGCCGCCATTCGCGACGGAGAGCCCATTGAAGGGAATGTTCCAAACGAGTTTTTCCCACTGGGTCTTTTCCAGATTCTCGACCGCCTTCGCTTGGATGCCGGCGGATTGAAAGCGTCGTTCCAGTTCCAGAACCCGGCCAGCCGCCGAGGGTTTCCACTCGCCGATCACCATCAACCCACCGCTCAAATGCCGTACCTGTCCCGGTGAAATCCGGTTGATGCAGACGTAGCAAAGCCCACCGAGGACACGCTCCGGGCCGACGATTTCAGCGATTTGTTCGCAGTTTCCCAGGCCATTCTGCAAGGTAAGGACTTGAGTATCGGCTTTTAAAAGTGGCGGAAGTATGGCTGCAAGTTGATCATTTGCAGTGGCTTTCCAAGCGACAATCACGAGATCGACCAGGCCAATCTCCGCCGCAGTTCGAAAAACCTTCAGCTGCGGAAGTTCGAAATCGCCGTGGCTACTTTCGACCTGAAGCCCGTCCTTGGAAAGGGCATCGAAATCCGAGCGGACGAGGAATGAAACATCCTCTCCGGCGGCCGCCAACCTGCCACCGTAATAGAGCCCGATGGCTCCCGACCCTACCACGGCGACGCGCTTGAATGACCAGGACACGACCGCGGAAAGATCAGTCATCCTTGAATGGCTCGGCCCGGCGACCGTCGATGCAACGGGTCAACCACTGGACAAGTTTTTCGGCCTCATCCGACTCGTTGCGCATCGAGCTGAGCGCCGCCCAGTCGAGATGCGGCCGGGTGATCGGCGCGGCGATCCGGTTGATGTCGAGCTTGCCCATGATGGCTTCGGTTTCCCGTGGATGGGCGTTGAGAATATTTTCAGGACGAGGCAAATCGTCCAAGGCTTCCGGAGTGAGGCCGAACGACGTCACCCCGACGCCGAAACTCGCGCTCAGACGCCGCAAGCCATCCGCCAGCGCCTCGTCCTCGATGGGAGCTGCGTAAACGAGTTCACCGCCCTGCGCCCACATCGACACCGCCAAGGTTTGGAAAAAATCCTCGCGGTAGGTTTGCAGCGACGGCTGGATCCGCAGCCGGGCGGCATGCAACTTGAAGGGTGCGATGCCAAGACGTTGTTTGAAGGCAAGCATCGTTTCGTCCAGCGACATTTCCTCGTCGGGCGAGCCGCCAGTTTCCCAATCCACCAAAACCAGCTCGGGGTATTTCCACAGATTGCTGATAGGCGCGTCCTTGCTGAAGGCCTGGCGGTAGGCGAATGGGAACCGCCCGTTGATCTCGAAATAACGGGTCACCACCGCGCGAAATTTGCGGATCCGCAGCATCGTCTCATCGACCATGTCCTGATCGGCGGTCGTTAGATCGTCCAAGCGTCCCTGGGTCAGCGCCAGAAGTTCTTGCGCCCCGGAAAGCGCGGGCAACGGTGCACTCCGCCGATAGTAACCTTGGCCCTTCTCCACCTTCGCGATCGGCGAGCCTGGATCACACGACATGATCGAGAAATGATACCTTAGCGAGGCGTCCGAATAATTTCCAGTCAACTGGAGCCGCGTCAGGCGGATCAACTCCGTCCCCTTGATGGAATCGGCAGGATTTCCAGGAAGCAACGTGGGAAGAATGTCTGATAGCTGGTTGCGGAGACTCATAGGGGGTTTGAAACGCGGATTGCGTTTTGGCTATCCAATTCGCCCCGCCTCAGATCATCAAGCCCCAAAAGAAACGGATTTAAAAATTTCGTCACCTCGCGGGCTGCTTTTTTGAAGGAATCCACCCTCGGGCTTGTCCAAAGGGCCGATTGCTCCATCCTCAAGCCATGAATTTCAAATCAATCCTCCCCGCTCTCACCGTCTTCGCGCTGGTGTCCTGCACCCATGCCCAACAGCCCGATGCCAAGCAGATCTTAGAAGGAGCGCGCATCTCCGCCACCCTCACCAAGCTCGAAGACGGCCTCAACGGCAATCTCCGCAAGGGCAATATCAACGTCCCCATCACGCTGTTCCTCAAGGGCAAGGACATCCAATTCCAGTTCTCGGAAAATAAGGGCCCGTGGCGGATTTTCCACATGCGCATCGGCAACGAGGACTTCAACTTGTTTGAAATCATTGCGGGCAAGACCATCGCGTTTCCCGCCGAGAAGATCATCCAGCCCATCGCCGGAACGGACCTGACCTACGAGGATCTCGCCCTGCGTTTCTTCTATTGGCCGAATCCCAAACTGGAAGGCGAGGAGGAGGTCGGCGGCCAACCCTGTTATAAAATCCGGGTCGATAAACCCAAAGGATCCAGCGGCCGTTATGAAGTGGTTTACGTCTGGGTCCACCAGAAATTCGGAGCCTTCATGAGGATCCGGGGGCACGACAAAAGTGGCGGACTCGTGAAGGAATTCCAAGTGGAAGACATCATGAAAGTCGCCGACAACGTCTGGACGCTGCGCAAAATGCAGGTCGCCACTTGTGATCCTAACAACGGAGGCCGCCGCCTCTCGATCACCGACATGACCTTCGACGCCCCGAAGAAAGTCGCCCCACGCGGCATCCGCTGACATCAGGGAAATGGACCTGCTGTCCATTCTGAGGCAGCATCACTTTTGCAAGAAGGGACCGGAGATCCCTTCCCCTTATTTTGGCAACTCCCACCCCGATGATTTCCTGGATCGATTCCCACAATCACCTCCAGGACCCGCGCCTCGGAGAGCCGGGGCCGGTCATCGCTGCGATGAAACTGGCTGGAGTCGCCCGCTGCGTCGTCAACGCCACCGGCGAGTCGGACTGGGCAGCGGTGGAAAGTCTCACCGCCGCCGAGCCGGACTTCATTTCACCCGCCTTCGGCCTCCATCCGTGGCAGGCACACACCGCGACCATCGGTTGGCAGCAGCGCTTGGCCGGGATGTTAGAAAAGCACGCGCAAGCCTCGATTGGCGAGTGCGGGCTGGATCAGTGGGTTTCCGAACCCGCCATGGCAATCCAACGCCCGGTCTTCATCGACCAACTCCGCCTCGCCAAGGAAATGGATAGCCCCATCACCCTCCATTGCCTCAAGGCGTGGGGCGCGTTGTTCGAGTGCTTCGCGGAAACTCCCCCGCCCTCGCGGTTCCTCATGCATTCCTTCGGCGGCTCCATCGAAACCGCCCGCCGCTTGATTCCGTTAGGCGCGTATTTTTCCTTCTCAGGTTACTTCCTCCATCCCCGGAAATCAGCGGTGCTGGATGTCTTCCGCCAGCTTCCTCACGACCGAATCCTGCTAGAATCCGATGCGCCGGACATGCTGCCGCCGGCGGAAATCATCACGCATCCTCTACCGCAAGACCACAACCACCCCGCGAATCTTGCCGCCATCGGGAATGCCCTCGCCGCCGCACTCGGGATGACTCCCGATGCCCTCGCCTGCCTCACCCGCGAGAATACCCGGCGCTGCTTCGGATTTTCAGAAATCATCGCTCAGCCATAGGGCTGAGTTCAATTGAACGGGCGAACGATGCGGAGTTCCTCAAGGAAATTTGATCCGCTCACGAGGACTTCCGTGCCACGCCGAGCCACTTGTTGATGACGGCGGGGAGGTCGATCGAGGGTGGATTAGCTCCGCTGAAATAGCCTGACTCAATTTCGTTGATCTGTGCGGAAAGCGCGCTCATGTCTTTCTCTGTTAGCTGGGGAGCATGGTTCGTCCGGATGCGACGGAGAAAGGCAACGGTGGAGAACGGTGTGGGATCGGTCGGAACGGTTAGATCCTCGGCGACGACGCTCGGTCCGGATTTTTTCATCCGCTTGAGCCAAACACCCACCGCGATGACCGCCGCAAGCAGCCCGAGCAAAAGCGCGTTGCGCGGGGTGTTGCCCACCTGGCTGTCCAGCTTGATGCCTGCTGTGGCTTTGGCGGCATCCACCACGACGAGATCCGCATCCTGATAGTGTTTGTATTCGATGGAAACAGGCGTAATGCCAGTCTTCAACGCTGGGAACGGGAAAACCACATCGCCACGCAGGTCCGGCTTGCGCTTGTAGGTGAGTTGCCAGTTGCGGTCGGCATGCGGGATGCGTTGTTTGCCGTCACAGACAAATTCCGTGAGCGACAGGTTGCTGTCCACGGTTTCTAGGTCGAATCCGTCGCGCTTGGTATCGAAGAGTCCGTCGATAGCGGGGATGATCCCTTGGCCGCGGGCCTGGATTTCCACCACCACCTTGTCATCCTTCCACTCGCGTTCATCCATGGTGAGGGTGAGGGCAAGTTCGTTGCAGGGGCGATTTTCCACCATCGCGTCCTTGGCATCGAGTGGCTGGACCTGGGAGAGCACGGGCAGCACGACCTGGCCCGGCTGATCGACGAAATCCATGTCGATCTGGATCGACGGGATGCGATCCACGGCAGCGCTTTTCGCGCGCATGACGAGATAGGCAAACGGCGTCTCCACCCAGCCGTCGCGGGGCAGATCGATGGCCTTTCCGGCTGAAGCGGGAAAGGTGATGGAGATCACCTCAAAGGTTTCATCAAGGGCTCCGTGGATATTCTTGGTGAAATCATCGCGAAGATTTTGCCGACCCCCACCCTGGCCACCCATTTGTTGTTGGGGCGACTGGTTCTGGAGGTATTTGTTAAAGCCGCCACTCTCGCGGAGCAATTGACGGGTGGTCTCCAGACCGATGAACGCGCCAAATGGCTGGCCATGTCCGACGCGGGTTGGCCCGTCCACCGTCACGCGCAGCTGGATCTCATTGAGCAGCTCCTGATAGTAATCGAGTGACTTTGTCGCGGCACGGGCGGCAGGATTATTTTCACCGACGATTTTCAGGCCGGAGCCGAGGAAGCGCTGGCGGATATTCGCCGGCACTCGTGGAAATAGCTCACCGAGCATCTTCGCGAACATTTCAAGATGCTTGTCACCGACGCCCGAGGGCAGTGAGCGCATCGCATCGCCAATGGCGCTGAGTCCCGGGTCGGTGCGTGCGGTGTTGGTAGTGAGCTGCGCGAGATCGCTGGCACCGAGCATCACAAAGAACCATGCCTGATAGGGAGCAATCGTCCATTGCCCGCGCGGCAGGTTGGGCACCTTGGCGGCATAGAGTTCCGTCGCTTTGCGGAAGCTGGAAAAGCCCTCATCGCGCAGGCTGACGTATTCGGTGAGCTTTACCTGGCGCTCGAACTCGTATTGCGACGCGTCGAAGAACAATTGCCCGCGGGTGATGAAGGCGGCCCAGTCGGCATCCTCGGGGCGAATCCCGCGTTTCACCAGTTCCAACGCGGTGCGATAGCCACGGGAAACCTCGTCCTTGGCTTCCTGCTCAGTGCGGTTAGTCGCGGCCTGCTGCTGGGCTTTCGGGTCACGCCACTGCTCGCCGAGCCGGGCCCGCATCCCACCTAGCAGCTCCAACAGTTCCTCGCGAACCATCTTCTCCGGCGGTCCGAAGATTGCCTCGATGTCCTCGATCCGATAGACCTCAGCTCCGCTGTGGAGTGTCATGAAGGCTTGGACGATGAGCGATGGATCGAGCGGTTCCGGCGAGATTTCGCGGAGTTCCGCCAGCAGGTTTTTAAAATATTCGATGTTCTGGTTTTGGCGCAGCCGGGTGAGTGGGATGCCAGAACCGGCTTGCAGCATCTGCGGTGGGATATACATGCCGTAAGCACGCATTTGTTTGACCTGCGCACTTTCGGCAGGCTTGGTGCGCTTGGAAACCCAACCGGCGAGGACGTCCTGGCAGACCTCGCGCTCCAGTCCGGGGTGGGCCTTCACGTAATCCCGCAGGAGTGTTAGGTTCGCCTGATCGGGCCGCAGGATGTTCACTTTGATCAGGGTGAGTTGCACGCGCTGCGCGAGACCTGGGTTGAGTTTTGCCATCAATTCGAGCGGCGGTGCGGTGGCAAGAATTTGCTCGGTGGAAAGGTTGGTGATTTCCTCCTGCCGTCCCATGCCGTAGCGCCGCATCATCATGCGCTCCGCCTGCGACATATCCGTGGCGACGACGCCGCCCGCACGGTAGCAGCCCTCGGCTTCCGTGAGCCAGTTCATCACCAGCACGACGACGTTCTGAGGGAGTTTGTCTTCTTTCGAAACAAGTGCCTGGAGGATCAGGTGCTGCGTGCCGAGATTAGCAGCGCGGGCCTGCAAGTCCTTTCCATTGGCGGCGGTTTGTCCAAGTTCGCCGATAATGCTGATCAGGTCTGATAGAGTGGCGGTTTGCTTAAAGAGCTGCTCGCGAATGAGCTTCTGCGCGTCCTCAGGTTCCAGCACCGGAAGCAACTGGACGAGACGGTCCATCGCCAGCCGGAACTGAGGGCGCGTGTAGTTTCCAAAGCGCGATGTTTTCATCAACCAGGCACACAAGTCAGCCGCTTGTTGCAACTGGCGTTCGTCACGACTCGCGATGCCTTTCTGGGTGAAATACTCCATGGCGAAAACGAGTTGGGTAGGATCCGCACCTTCCCACTCTTCGTTTTTGAGCGGCAGGAACGATTCCGCGTCCGCGATCCAGCCCAGTGAGGAAAGCAGGCGGGTAGCAAGAATCTTGCCTTCTGGGGTGGTTCCACCGAGGCCTTTCCAGCCAGTTTTCAGCTTCGCCACGAGCGTCGCACGACCACCCTCACCGAGCGCACTCTTGATCATCTTGGTGAGGGCCGGGATGTTCGACTCCCGCAGGTCCGCAGGTGAAGCTTCCACCAAGGCATAAAAATCCTCGCTGAGCAGCGGGGCGGACTTCCCTTTCATTTCACTTCTTTCCTTCTGCAGGCGGTTGTTCCGTTCGTAAGGCTCCTCATCATCACTTTCCTGATCAGGAGTCCTCAAGATCATTCCGACCGGAATGGATTGGTCTGCCAGTGACTCCAACAGTTTCGCATATCCGGCGGCAGCGGGTTCCGGAGGTAGTGAGGCAAGGGCTTTGCCGACAGCTGACCAATCGCCGAACATCACTGACATTTTGAATTCCTCGATCGGTGACAAGGGATCGGACTTCCGTTGGGCCCGGGTGGCTGCCAACAGGGCTTCGGGCGAGCGGTCGAATTTCATCGTCAGCAGCGCCTTGCCGAGATCCGCGTCTTCGGGCTTCGCTTCGGGCGCAGCCGGCGCTTCTGGCTGTGGCCCGTTCGGGACGACGGTCGCTGTCGCTGGCATCGGAATGATCTGGATGACTTGGGCGGATGCCAGGGAGGCAGCGAGAAGCATCACCATCGACAGAATGTTTCGAGAGGTGAGGAAACGGAATGAAGTTTTCATAAAAATATGGATTGTTCGTTAGATTGTGATCAGGAGCCCGAGCCGGGTTCAAAGCGTTTCATGCCGGCACCTTTGCTAGGCGGGCCGTCACCATCTCCAGGGCCTTGGCCGGGCTGTTTGCCACGTTGTCCGCGGCGCTTGCCCATTTGCTCGCTGAGACCCTGGTTTGACATGCCTTTCCCTTCCTTTGGCAAGGGGCGGGCCATCAATTCAGTCATGCTCAGGCGCTGAAGTTGGACGGCGGATTCAAGATTTTCCTGTTGTTTCGAGGAATAGTCACGGGCTCCCTCCTGCGTGCTTTTTTCTGCTAGCAGGCGAAAATTCTGCCGCGCAAGTTCCGCTTCTTCCATCCACAGTTCGCGGCTCGCGCCTTCGAGACGCATGACCCAACCGGCGTAGTAGTGAATCCGCCCAGCCAGTTCGCGGGACTCGCGCTGGAAGTCGGCAGGCATGCTGGCCATCGCCTTGTCATCTAGCAATTTGTCCGCGCCATCGATGGCCGCCATGGCATCGCCCATCCGGAAATGCGTCCGGACCTGGGCGAGTTCGACGCGCAGCTTCGCGTCATGGCTTTCCGGCGTCAGGGTTTTCGCCGCTTCCCGATAGAGTTGGTCCGCGAGTTGCCAGTCCTCCTTTTTCTCAGCAGCTTCCGCTTGTTTGAGAAATGCATACGCCTTGTCGTTAGCCAACCACTCTTGGCCACGACCGAAGTGCAGAACGACGACCGGAAGTGGCAGTAGAATCCAGAGCAATACGAAGTATTTTTTCATGTGACCGGAATGGGTTTGGAATTTCGCGCAAAGACAGCGCCCGGACGCCAGGCACTTCCGAGATACTCTAAAACAAGCGGCGTCAGGCACAGCAGCACGGTCGAGGTGGCGAGCACGATCAGCGCGGCCAGCCGGCGATCCGTGCGCCACTTGGCTGCGCCGGGATCCTCGGCATTGAGTTTCAGCAGGGCGTCGCTCGGCACCTGGCGGGTGTTGCAATCGAAGAATTTCCCACCGAGGCGGCGTGCAAGTTGCGAAAGATTGGCGGTATCCTGACGCGAGAGGTGACCGTCGATGAAGGTGCCGCGACCTGGATCCCCCACCCCGGCGAAGATCACTTCGGAAACCGCAGATGGCATCGGATTGAGTCCGGTGGGTGGCACGCCGTCACCGTCTGAAATCACTAACAGCGTCGCGGACTTTCGTTCCCATTCCTTCATGAAAATGCCGGCTTGGTTGAGCGAGGCGAGCATGTCCGTTTTCCCCGGCTTGTAGGTGATGTGAAATGGCGTATCACCCGCGAGATATAGAATTAACTCACGGTCCTTGCACTCCTTCACCATCGGCCTGGTATCGGTGTAAAAGCCTGCGGCGGAAAATCGCACGTTGTCTCCGGGCACACGGTTCAACACGGACTTCAGCACGTCGTGAGCACGGGCTTTCCTCATTTGGGCGCCGCCCTCACCGGCGTCTGTTAGCAACATCGACGGAGAGACATCCAGCAGCACCATCAGATGTCGAGTCACGTTCGCTTGGAGATCTCGATCACGGGAGCGGTTGTCATAGGCGATCAGTGTGACCAGCGACCATGCGAGTCCGGCCAATGCCAACACCCGAATGCCCGGTGTGAGACGAGTCCAAAGCCGTGGCCGCCCAACCGGTCCGAAGGCCAAGGAACCCAGCCTCGCGATCCGTCGGCCGTGCAGCCATTCGCCACACGCTGCCAGAGCAGCAGCGGCGAGCGCGGCCCAAACGGCGTAGAGATGAATGGCATCAGGAGTCATAATATCACCAGGGAGTGTAACGCAGGCCTAACAACGAAAATCCAAACAATGCCGCAGCCATCAGGCCGGCGAAGGACAGCGGTCGATTGTTGTCCACCCAGTCCGCCGTGACTTGCTTGAAGTGGGCTTTCTGCATGTTATCGATTTCACGGAAAATCCCATCCAATGCCGCGCGGTCGCCGGCATTGAAAACCTTGCCGCCCGTTCCTGAGGCAATGGTTTCCATCCCACCACCTCCCATGCCTTCCTCATCGGAGCCGATCATGATGCCGTACACACGCACTCCACTGGCAGCACGTTCCTCGGCGATCGCGCGGTCGCCGCCATTGCTGAAATCGCCGCTGCCACCATCGCTGATCAGGATCACAGCGCGGTCGCCCTCCTTGGTGCGCGCCAGCTCGTCACGGCAACCGCGCAGGGCATTGGCGATGAGCGTGCCGCCCATCCACCCCGGCATGTTTTGCGGGCGGATGTATTGAGTGGCGGTGATGATGGCGGACAACTCTTTGGTCGGTGGCACCCAATGAATGTATTCCGACCCGAAAATCGTTAGCCCGAACGCATCGCCCTTGCGGAATGAGCAGAACTCCCGTGCCGCTTCCACGGCCGCTTCGAACCGGGTTCCCTTCGAGCCGAACGGCATACTCATCGAGCCTGACACATCCACGCAGAGGATGATGTTGTTCAAAATCCGTTCGTCCTCCGGCGGCGCGGGCTTGCGGGGACCGGCCAGCATCAGCACCGCGATGACCAACAAGACCGCCGGCAGCGTACCCGCCAGATTGACAAAAAAGCGGATCACGCGTCCTTCCTTCTGCTTGCCGTGGTCAAAAGGCAGCACGACCGGATGACCGCGCCGCACCCACTGCCAGAAGCCCCAGATCACGGGAAGGGCGAGCAGCCATAAAACTTGAGGATGGTGAAAACTCATGCCCTCACCTCCGTCAATGAAGCCACGGGCAAATGGCGATAAGGTTCTAGCAGCGAGTTGATCTCGGCACTTGACGCTCCGCCTGGGCGGTGCAGCCAGCGTTCCATGGCACGCAACAACGACCCTGCGTCCTTGTCCCGCAGCAATGCCGCGTGGGATTCAGCCATGCGTTGTTGTTCCGGCAGCCCGAGTTTCTCCCGCCAGTAGCCGGTCATCAGTCGTTCGAGCTGCGCCTGGCCGGAGGGTGTTAGATTGCCCGCTGCGGCGGCTTCGACGAATGGCCGCATCCGCTCCGCATACGTCGGCGGGGGCGGTGTGTCATCCACCACGACAGCCAGCTTCTTCCTGCGGCCAAACCATTCAAAAGCAAAAAGCGCGAGCACCCACAGCGCGGCGAGGATTCCTAACAAGATCCGATACCCACCGATCCATGGAAATGGGCGAGCCAGGTAGCTATTGAGCGCGCCGTTGTGATCAGCCGGCAAAATGGATTTCACCTCCACCTGCACATCGCCGATCTCGGTGGCGGGTGTGCCATCCGGATGAATCAAATACTCCGCCAACCGATAGGACCCCGGCTCGAAGCCCATGTAGTGAAAATCATACACATGCTTGCCATCCGCCGACTGCTTCACGGCCTCTACCCGGAGGATGAGTGGCGTCCGATCATCAAGCGCCTTTGGCTGATAGTCCGCTCGATCCAAGGTGATTTTCACATCGCCCTCAATGCCGATCACGCGCGGCGTTGGCCCCGCGAAGGCCGCTGATGGGAGTGCCGCACAACAGCAGAAAATCAAAAGCCAGCGCGTCATCATGAAGACCTCCTGCCGCTTCGGTTCTTCAAGAAATTCCGCAGGCGAGAAACCATCGGTTGATCGGTCGGCAGTTTCAGATAGTCCACACCG
>JBBQDJ010000021.1:0-15843 GCA_038319595.1 Verrucomicrobiales bacterium | reverse complement strand
ATGGACGCCCACCAACCTCGCCGCCTCGCCAAGCGTGCAACCCTCGGTAAGGAAGCGCAGGATGGATCTTCGACTCAAATCGGGCGACATGGCCATAAATTACCTCAATCAGCCGTGCGCGTGGGAATTGCAACATGGCCTTGTTGGCTTCCGTGCGACGATCTATTGCACGGAAGAGTTCGATGAATCGACTTTCTTTGGATTCCAGAACTACTTCTGAGAACCCCTTCGTGAGTTCAAAGAAAAATTTCCGTGCAACACTCCGTGCAATAGAACGCGTTAAAACCCGCATTTCCGTGCATTTCAGGGGTATTTGACACCCTCAGTATCAGCCCACAAAAAACCCTGTAACCTTTTGAGTTACAGGGTTTTGAGAGTGGTTGCGGGAGTAGGATTTGAACCTACGACCTTCAGGTTATGAGCCTGACGAGCTACCTGGCTGCTCCATCCCGCGATTTGAACCATGCGCCTTGCGGCGCGGGGCGGGATAGTTATGAGGGGCGGGTTGGACTTGCAAGGGAAATTTTGCCTTTGCGGGAAGAACCTGTTTTGTTTGCGCCGCGATGATCTCCAGTGTCCCGATCCACCTGCTCCCGGCGTCTGAATGGACGGCGCGGGCGGCGGCGCACCGGGCGAGGGCAGAGCGGCACA
This sequence comes from Verrucomicrobiales bacterium, assembly GCA_038319595.1. Classification (GTDB taxonomy): domain Bacteria; phylum Verrucomicrobiota; class Verrucomicrobiia; order Verrucomicrobiales; family Akkermansiaceae; genus Luteolibacter. Next base: position 15,192 of record JBBQDJ010000021.1, on the reverse strand, counting down.
CGCTGCCCGCGAGAAAGCGGCGGGATCATGGGGTGCCGCATCCGGTGGAGGATTTCCTGTTCCAGTATTATCCCTATCCGTTGGTTCTGTTGGAGAACTGGCATCCCGGGGCAGGCGTGGCGCTGGAGGTATCCGAAACGATGGACTCCCCCACCCTGGCGGTATTCAACGAGCGCTATTATTCACGCGGGGACGGATGGACTTCCGCGGATCCGGGGAAACTGAGCCTGAAGGAGCGGGAGCGGTTGATCTGGATCGCTGAACTGTTAGTAGCAACCGCTAACCGCCCGCCTAACTTCGCGTGCCACGGGCTGCACGAGTGGGCGATGGTTTACCGGGGAGCGGAGGTGCGGCACGAGAAAACAACGCCGCTGCGACTGCCGCAGGCGGAGATCGATGCATTGGTGGAATCGAGGGCGATCGGTTGTTCGCATCATGACGCGTTCCGCTTCTTCGCGGCCGAGGCACGACCGATGAACCGCTTGCAGCCGACACTGGAGAGCCGGATGTCGATGGAACAACCGGGCTGCGTGCACGCGAACATGGATCTTTACAAGTGGGCGGCGAAGTCGATGCCGTGGATCGGTTCTGAGCTACTGTTAGAAAGCTTCGAACTTGCGGTCGAGCTGCGGGATCTGGACATGCGGGCGAGTCCCTATGATCTAACGGAATGGGGGCGCGAACCGATCAGGATTGAGACGGCGGAAGGGCGCGCAATCTACGAGGGCGAGCAACGGCGGCTGGCGGCGGAGGCGGTGCGATTGAGGGAGAGGTTGATTTTGGGCTTGAGGAGGATTGAAGAAATTCGCGGCGACCGGTGATCGCCGCTACACTCCTTGCCAACCGAGTTTCTGGCGCAATGCCTGATAGAACGAGTGATCTTCGAGCCTCAGGAGATGGAACGAGCGTCGGGCCTTCCTGACCTCGATCCGGTCACCTGGTCCGATGCGGGTGCTGTCGCGGCCATCTACCGTGAAAAGCATCGGCCCGCTTTCCGGGTCCTCTGACGATAGACCGATGACGCTATCATCTGATAGAACCAATGACCGTTGGCTGAGACTGTGGGGGCAAATGGGGGTGATGACAAACACGGCAGCACCCGGGGCGATGAGCGGGCCACCGGCTGATAGAGAATAGGCGGTGGAGCCGGTGGGCGTGGCGATGATCAAGCCATCGGCCCGATAGTCATTGAGCAGTTCACCGTCGACCTGCGCCCGAAGGGACACGAGGCGGCCGGTATCGCCGCGGGCGAGGGTGACTTCATTGAGGGCGACGAACGTTTCATGCGGCTTGCCCTTGCGGTAAACGATGGCTTCAAGAAGTGTTCTAACACTGGTGGTGTAGCGACCTTCGGCGACGGCGGCGGCGAAGAGGTCGAGCTCGTCATCCTTGCAACTTGTTAGAAAGCCGAGGGTTCCGATGTTGATGCCGGCGACCGGCTTCTCGTAGTTCCCGAGTCGTGAGAGCGCGTTAAGCATGGTGCCGTCGCCACCAAGCACGGCGGTGATCTCAACGTGACTGGAGAAGTCGGACGCCGGGACTCCGCCGGATTCGCCCGCGAAGACCGCGGTTTCCTCTTCCAGTACGGTGTTGCAGCCGCGCGATTTCAGGGCGGCCCTGAGAGCGTGAAGGGTGGGAAGCGAGCCGGTTTTGTGCGGATTGACGATGATTCCAACGTTCACAGTTGGGAGCCTAACGATGGAATGCCGCCGCTGGCAAGCCGCGCGAACGGGCTTAACGGCGAGAACTAGGCGATGGCGGCTTTGACGCCATCGATGAGCCGCTTGACGGCGGGGATCAGGCCGTTGAGTTCCTCGACGACGACGAATTCCCCGTCGTAGCACCAGGTTTCGAGCATTTCGATGAGCGGGGACCAGAACGCATCGCCATTGGCGTCCCGGCGGTTGAAAATGATGACCGGCTTTCCAGCCATCGACGGGTGCCCCTGACTTTTGAAAATCATCAGGGCGATCATTTCCTGCACGGTTCCGGATCCTCCGGGGAAGATCACGAAGGCATCCGAATTTTGGATCATGATCTCCATTCGGGTGTAAATGTCCGGTTTCAACCAGAAGCTGGAAAGGCCGGTCGGCAGGCCTTCGAGTTCGATGATGTGAGGGACATTCGAGCCACCGGTCCAGCCGCCCGCATCAACGGAACCACGAACCACTTCGCCCATGATACCGGAGCTACCGGCACCGGAGACGCAGCCTAGGCGGTTCTCGGCGAGTTGTTTTCCGAATTCGTAGCCGTCGCCGAGGTAGGCCGGATCTTCGATGGAGGCGGAACAGAAGACGCAGACGTTACCCACGTGATCCGAAGGCAACGGGGTTTCAAATGAACCTACCGAACTGGAGCCGATTTTCTCCCGCCCCACGCTGGGGATTCCATCGCGGCGGGCGGTTTCCAGGTGCTCGATCACGATTTCCGGGGAATCGGCGAGGAGTAGATAGTCCTCATGGTTTTGCTTCACGGTCCCGAGCCCGTTGAGGTGCTTGAGAAGAGCGAAGAGACAATCCCACGAACCGTCCGAATTGAGGAGGATGGTCGGCTTGCCGGCGAGGTTTACATCGAGCGTCTGGTAGCCAACGAAAATCGAAACCGCCTTGAACATATCCTCGAGGGTGGCTCCCGGAGTGAACACGAACGCGTCAGACTCGATGATCTTGCGCTCAATGTTGGAGAGGGAAATGCGCTGGTCCCCGTTGGAATTGTAGATGTCCCAGCCTTTACTGAAGAGGCTGTAAAGGAGACGGGCACGGACTTCGCGATTGGGATCTTTTTCCCCGCGGACGGTTCCAGCGAGACGGACTTTTGGCATAATGATGAAGGGTGAGAGTGAGTCAGAAGGCAATTTCCGTGCCGATCCTCGCAATTTATCGACGATACGGCCTGCCAACTGCATGATAAAGCGCATGGATCCATTCATGCAAGCGGCAGTTGACGAGGCACGGCAAGGACTGGCCGAGGGCGGCATCCCGATCGGCAGCGTGCTTGTCCATCAAGGAAAAGTGATCGGGCGCGGCCATAACCGCCGTGTTCAGAAGGGCAGCACCACCCTCCACGGGGAGATGGACGCGCTGGAAAACGCCGGGCGGCAAAGTGCCGCAGTCTATCGGGAGTGCGTCATTTACACCACCCTTTCGCCCTGCCCGATGTGCAGCGGGGCGATCCTCCTGTATGGCATTCCGAAGGTGGTGATCGGCGAAAACGTCACTTTTCTTGGAGATGAAGCCCACCTGTTCGCGAGGGGAGTCGAACTTGAAATTCTCAACGAACCGCAATGCGTCGCCCTCATGCAGGATTTCATCGCCGCCAAACCGGAACTTTGGAACGAGGACATTGGCGAACCTTGACGATCCGGTTAGCTTGCTCTTTCATCACGGAACGAGCATGAAATCCATCAAGGCCATCCCGCTGATACTGATCGCCACGGCCTTTGCCGCCTCCGCCGCGCCCCGGATGGCTTTGGTGCGGGTCAAGGATATCTATTCAGCGCTGCCCTCCACCACCGCGCTGCAGGAGCAGGTGAAGAAAGAGCGCGACGCGATCATGAAGGACGAGCGGGCGGAACAGCTTCGGACCATTATTTCCGAGCTACAAACGCTCCAGTCTCAGCTTTCCGACAAGAGCAAGCCGCTCGACGAAGCCACCAGCAAGTCGCTGGCGCGGAACTATGAGATCAAACGCCAGGAAGCGCTGACTCTTCAGCAGGAGTTCGAAGGATTCCAGACTGAGCAGGAAAAATTGATCAACAAAAAGATGGTCAGCGGCATGCGCGAGTCCCTTGACCAGATCGCCAAGGTCTCCGCGCGGATCGCTAAAGAGCGCGGCTATGACACGGTTTTCGACAGTTCTGGAAATACCAACACCGGGGTCCCGTTCATCCTCTTCAGCAAGAATGCCCCGGACATCACTGCGGACATCGAGGCCGCGCTGAAGGATGGCGTGACGGCGGCGCAAAAAAAGAAGGACCCTGCGAAGTGACCGAACCCGCGCTGGATTGTTGCGAAAAGCCCGCCATTTTACCGTCATGGAGACACTGACCACCGCCCTTCAAAATCACTTCACCTGGGGATTGCTTCTCGGGTTGTTGATCGCTGCCTTTATTTGGAAATCCGGATTCAGCGCCCGTCGCAACGTGGCCCGCGAACTCAAGCGGGTGGAAGGCGAGTTGAAAAACCTCCAGACCCACTTGAATACCCAGCTCAAGATCAACGCCAGCGGCAACGAGTCGCTGCAGACCGAGTTGGAGTCCCTGCGCAGGCAGAATGAGACCCTGCGGGTCAACAATGCCACCCTCCAACAGAAACCGGGCCGGGCGGAACAACGCCTGCTCCAGATCCAAGAAATCGCCATCCGCACGATGCGGGAACAAGCACCCGGATTCGCCTCTGCTTGGGAAAAGGCGATTCGTCAGGGCGAGGCGGAAGTGGACGCGTCAGAATCCGGTTTGATTAAACTCGTCCGCCGGGTGATCCCGGGATTGGGAAATTCATCCCCTGCACCGCCCGTTCTCACGGTGACGGAAGAGGCGACGGATCGTTCCTGAGATTCAGGCTCAGCGGGATTCCCGTCAGCGACCGTGCGACTCCCATTCATTTCCGGGAGATCGATCCGTGTCGTGGTGAAATCAAAACCCGGCAGCTATTGCGCAAATCAAGCCGGATGAATCTCATCCGGCTACGTTGCGGAAGCCCGGCTTTTTCAACGTGAAAACCGCCGTGATCCGGACGTGATAGTTATATTTTTCAATTTTGATAGATCAGGATTTTTCCGCTCGATACAGAAATTCGCCACTCAAGGCAACACCATGAAACCAATCCAAGTCGGAATTATCTGGGGCGCTTTCGCCTCGTTCGCAACCGCTCAAAACCCGCAACCTGCGGGAAATCCCATCGCTGGCAGGATCAGCGATGTCACGCTCTATCAAGGAACCGCCGTCGTCTCCCGCCAAGTCGATGTCCCGGCGGACAAACAGGGAGCCTGCGAGATCATCATCGGCCCGCTGCCCGCCGCGACCGATCCGGCTTCCGTCTATGCGGACAAGGTCAGCGGTGCGACCGTGCGCTCCGTCGCCTGCCGCAGCAGGCCACCGGAAGAGGCCGCGAAATTGCAAGGCCGCGCGGGTGAGATCGAAAAGGAGATCGATCAAATGGAGAACAAGATCGCTACCTCGAAAAATGAGATTTCCCTGCGCCGGATCCGCCAAGAATATCTGAAGGATCTCCAGAAATTCGTGGCACCCGCCGCGAGCCAAGAGATGACCCACGGGGTGATTCAGTCCAAGGAACTCGAGGCCGTCACCCAGATGCATTTCACGCAGTATGAAAAGGCCTCGCAGGAAATCATGAAGCTCGACCTCGAGATCAAGGACGACACCAAGGCCCTCAAAATACTCGAAGAGGAACAAGCGAAGCTCGCCGCCGGGCCACCCGCCACCTACGACGCCGTCGTTTACCTCGACAAACCCGCCGTCGGAGCCGCCAGCTTGAGTCTGAATTATTTCGTCAGCGATTACGGCTGGAAGCCGGTTTACAACGTCCGTGGTGATACGAAAACGAGCGGCGTGGAAATCGAATTCAACGCGCTGATCCATCAGGTGAGTGGTGAGGATTGGAACGAAGCGAAAATCGCGCTCTCCACCGCATCCCCAAAGACCAGCGCCTACAATCCACGGCTGGCCCCGCTATATGTCGGCGTTTCCAGCACAGCACCCGACCAACCGGCGAGTAGCCAGGCAGCCTCCTACAAGACCGCTGTCGAGAAAAAGAATGTCGCGATCAAATCCCAGTATCTCGGCAAGTCGATGGATGAAATCGCCAGCCAGAACTTCCTCGCTAACGATTCTGCCGCCAGCGTGCAACTCATCGAGCTATCCGAGCGCCTCAGCGAACTGCGTTTAATGAACGAGAACGGCGATGAAGACCTCAGCATCCGCTACGAACTCGCCACGCCGGTGACCCTGGTCAGCCGCCGCGACGCGCAGATGGTGCCGGTCATTCATCACGCGTCGCCGGCGAAATTCTATCATATCGCGGTGCCCATCCTCACCACCTCGGTGTTCCGGGAAGCGGAACTGATGAATGCCACCAGTCGCGATTTGTTAGGCGGACAGGTTAATATTTTCCTCGATGGCGAATTCAAAGGCCGCACCGACATTTCCAGCATCGCCCGCGGCCGGACATTCACCCTCGGCTTCGGGGTGGACGGCCAAGTCAAAGCGCGTCGTGCCCTCGTGGATCGCGACGATGGCGTGCAGGGTGGCAATCGCCGGGTCGCGATCACGGCGGAAGTCATGGTGGATAATTTCAAGGACGAACCGGTGAATCTGCACATCCGCGAACGCATTCCGTTCATGGAAGACACCACCAATCTGCGGGTTTCCACCGGCGAAATGAGCCAACCGCTCAGCACCGATGCTGACTACGTCCGTTATGAAAAATCCAAAGGCATCCTGCGTTGGGATTTGAAAATCCCCGCCGGATCCGCAGAGAAATCGACCTCACTCCGCTACACATATTCGCTGGAGTTCGATAAAAGCCTCACGCTGCGCGACATTTCCCAAGAGCAAAAAAGTCGGGCCCAGAAGGAATTCGTCAATGATTCGCTGAAGAAATAAGCGTCGATTTTCCGGTGTGCCTCGTCACGGACAAATCAGAGGCACACTGGGAAAATAGGTTTTATAACGACCCTGATCGCGGGTCAGGATTGGGATCCCGATCGCCTCGGCATGGGCACCGATGAAGAAGTCCGGTAAAGGAGCGGATTTCGTGCCTCCCCGCTGCCGATATAACAGAAATGCCTTGGCGGCCAAAAATAGCGCTTCCCGGGAAAACTCCAGAAACTCCAACTTCAGTTGAATCATCAGTTGATCCACTTCGGTCGTGGCGTCTGATCGGGCACACAGCTCCGAATAGATCATGGGATTAATCAGCAATCCTGCCGGTTGAAGCATCGTCACTTGCCCATCCGACCAGTCGCCCCAAACGGGATCGTCATTCACGATATCCAAAATCACATTGCTATCCACGAGGACAGGCATTCCTCACTCCCCCCGGGTTAGCTCCATCAGCTCATCGGTCGTTCCGCGGCCTTTCCAAATTCCGCGCACCGACGAGCAAACACTTGCGGGAGAGTTCTCGGGAGACTTGGGCATCGTCGTGGGATTGCTGTCAGGCTGCGTCACAGCCAAGGTCAGAATTTCCCGCGCCTCGGCTTCCATCGAGCGCCCGTGGCTCGCGGCCTGCATCCGCAGCCTTTGTTTCACCGGCTCAGCCAGATTGCGGATCGTCAACGTTGTGCTCATGATCAGAATCTAGGAAATGACTGCATTGCTGTCAATGCTAGCATTCTTGTGGATGCCTCACTTCCATCCGGGTTTGCCTTGGCGATTTCCCGCATTCCGGTTTACGCTCTGCGACCTTTGATTGAAGTTCGATTCCAACGCGGTCTGCATCTGCCGGAGCTCGACCTGTGGCTGGATCCATGGGATGCGAAGCCACGCGCGTTTGTTTCCCACGCCCATGCGGACCATTTTGCGCGGCATGAATCGGCGCTTTGTTCGGAGGTCACCGCGGCGCTTGTCAGGCGGCGGTTTCATCTGGCAGAAAACCGGATCGAGGCGGTTTCGTTTCACGTGCCGATCGTCCGCGATGGTTTCCGGCTGCGCTTGCTGCCCGCCGGTCACATTTCCGGCTCGGCGATGCTGCACGTCACGCGCATCAAGGACAACGCCAGCCTGCTCTATACTGGGGACTTTAAAACCCGCCGTGGCCGGACGGCGGAACCGGTCAATTTCCTCGCCGCCGACACGCTCATTCTGGAAACCACCTTCGGCTTGCCGAATTTCGAATTTCCAAACCTCATGGAAATCGAGGCCAGCATCCTGCGCTTCATCGAGGATGCCTTCACCGACGGGGAAACGCCGGTTTTGTTAGGCTACTCGCTTGGTAAGGCACAGGAGGCGCTCGCGCTGATTACCGAGCATGGGATCCCGGCGCTGCTCCACCCGACCGTCGCCGCGATGACCGCTGCCTGCCGCGAGGCGGGCTTCGACATGCTGCCAGAGCCGGTGGTGTTCGAAGGCCACGCGCCGCCGGGGCATGTCGTCATCGCACCGCCGAATGCGATTCGGTCGAGACTGATGCGCGGACTGAAAACGAAGCGCACCGCGATGCTCACCGGTTGGGCGATGCAGCCAGGATCCAAATACCGCTATCGGGTCGATGAAGTCATTCCACTTTCCGACCATGCGGACCACTCCGGACTGATGGAGTGCATCACGCGTGTCCGGCCAAAGCATATTCTAACTGTCCATGGTTTCGCCAAGGAGTTCGCTGCTGAACTGCGGACCCGGGGCATGGACGCTTGGTGTGCGATGGGCGGTGATCAGCTCGAACTTTCCATCAATCAAACCGCCCAACGAACGGGTGCCAACGCCACCCGCTCGGTCCGGGTGAACTGCGCACTGGCTGATTTCGGCGATCTCTGCCGGCTCGTCGGAGAAACCAACAGCCGGGTGGCGAAAACCGATTTTCTAGCAGCTTACCTGCGCGGACTTACCAGCGACGAGGATCTCCGGCTTGCCGCAGTCTGGCTAACCGGCGAGGCATTGCCGAGGAAATCCGGCCGGCGTCAGCTCCATGTCGGCTCGGCCACCCTCCGGCGAGCCTTGTTATCACTGCCGCAGATTCGCGAGGAGCGTTATCGCGAAATTTCCCTCTCCCAGAACGACACGGCGAGAACCGCCCGGCTCGTGCTTCAAGAAATCCATCTTAAACCGGAACCTCTCGACCTGCCGGGCCTTGCCACGTTTTTCGAAGATCTCGTGACGGCGACGGGCTCGCTCGACCGGATCGAGCGACTCGCCGCTCGCTTGGCCACGCTCCACCCCGTGGAAGGTGAGACGACGGTGAAACTGCTCACCGGTGACCTGCGCATTGGACTGAAGGAAGGACTCGTCGAGGATGCCATCGCCGCCGCATTTGGCGCAGAAACCACTGAAGTGCGGCATGCTCACATGCTCACTGGCGACATCGGAGAGACCGCGCTGTTAGCCCGACATGGAAAACTCGCGGATGCCGTTCTCCGCCCCTTGGTGGCGGTGAAATGCATGCTCGCCGCTCCTTTGGAGCGCGACGAGGAGGACGACACGCCGCTGTTTGAAAAACTTCCTTTCGCCGCGCCCTTCTGGCTGGAACCGAAGTATGACGGCATCCGCGCCCAACTCCACAAATCCGGAAATGACGTCGCTTTATTTTCCCGCGATTTGCGGCCGCTGGATGAGTTTCCTGAACTGCTAGACGCCGCCCGCCGACTGGACGGCGACTTCATCCTCGATGGTGAACTCATCGCCTACGCTGAGGGCCGCAAACTTGGTTTCGCCGATCTCCAGAAGCGCCTCGGAAAGAAAACGGCAGATGGGGATTTGTTTCTATCAGAATCAGGAGCAAGTCTCGCGGTGCCGTTGCGGTTCATCGCCTTTGATCTACTTTGGCACAACGGGAGCGACCTGCTGGAAAGCTCCCTGCTAGATCGGCGCACGAAGCTCGAATCCATGGCTCTCACCGGAGCCGTCGAAACCATCGCGCTTCATTCCGCCCATCACGCCGGCGAGATTGAGGCGGCTTTCAAACAATCGCTGCAGGACGGTCATGAAGGCCTCATCGCCAAAGACCCGCAAAGCAGCTATTCACCTGGCAAGCGGGGCAAGTCGTGGATCAAGCTGAAGGGCGTGATGCCAACGCTCGACTGTGTCGTCGTGATCGCTGAACAGGGTCATGGCAAACGCTCCGATGTTCTATCCGATTACACCTTCGCCGTGCGCGACGAGCAGACCGGACAATTGCGGGTTCTCGGTAAAGCCTACTCCGGCCTCACCGACGATGAAATTGAAACTCTCACTGAACATTTCACGCGGCAGACGATCCGCAAGGAACGCCGCAAGCACCACGTGGAACCGGACATCGTGCTGGAAATCGCGTTCGACGCGATCCGTCAGTCGCCGCGACACGACTCGGGACTGGCGCTGCGCTTTCCTCGAATCAAGGCGATCCGCCGCGACAAGACCATCGCCGACATCGACACGCTGCAATCTGCTAGGGCTCTTCTATAGCCCGTTCCGTATCGACCCCGTATTTCAGGGCGAACTCAGCGGCGGCTTTGGCATCGTTCTTCGGCCAGTTTTCATAAATACCCTCCAGCGTCACCTTGCGCTCTTTGCCTTCGGGAAGCGTTAGCGCCCACTGCACCGCGACCTGAGGTTCGTACTCGGCGACGGTCACCGCGTAAGTCGCGACGGAAGCAGTTTTTCCCGGACCTTCGGGAGCTGCGGTGAGCCACTTTCCGGCGGCCTGATAGTCCTGCTGGGTCCACTGGCCGACCAGGTTGTCAGCGCATTCCTTGGCATCCTTTTCCGGTAAGGTCTCGGACATCCACTCGATCCAACGGCCGGTGTCCTTTTTGGTATTGAAATAGGAAAGTCCGGCAGCGAAGCGCGCGCTCTCGGCGGTTGTTAGTCCGGAGGAGGTGATCCAGGATTTCACGGCTTCGAAGCTTTCGTTAGAGAGATTCCGACCCATGCTTTCGAGGGAATCCTCCAGGATCTCGTCGCGCTCCCCGCTGTCCGGTAGATCCGCTAGATGCTCGCGCAAGGCGGCGAGGATCGCGGTGCGTTGTTCGGGCGTTTTCCCAGAGTCCACCAGCGCGCCGATGGCTGCCGACGGATCGTCCAGCTTCATTTCTCCTAGCAACTTGAAGGCAAACTTGGGATCTGTCAGCGCTGCGGCGGCGAGAAGGGTCCGTTTCGCGTCGTCATTCGCGAACTCCGGGTGGGCCGCCTCGTTGGCGTGGATCCATTCGAGCGCGGCACGCGGTGAGTCCTTCGCCCAAGCGGCGAGCGCCGTGGCGACCACCTGCTGCCCCATCATGCCGCCACCTAACAAATCCGCCGATTCAGCATACAGGGCAAGGGCAGCGGCCGGGTGATCATCGCCCAGCATCATGATGGCGAATCCGATCATGTTCCTGCGGCTTTCCTCGGTCAGGGATTTATCGTCGCGGAGTCCGGTGACGACGAGTTTGAGCTGGGACGCGTCAAGCGCTAACAGCCGGTTCATCAGATCCATCGCCTTGTCTTCGGTCGAGTCGTCGTTGTCTCCTGCGGATTGGCGCTGACGCTCCATTTCCCGGGCCAAGGCGATGAGCTCGGTGGTCATTGCTCGGGCGGCATTTCCGGCGTCCTCCCGCTGGCGCTTGGTGGCTCGCGGATCCTCCGAAGACGCGATGGTAATTCCAAGACTTGATGCCTGCTGAACGAGTCGCAGGTGATCAGCCCGTACGCTGGAAAATTGCTGTTGATGCATCCACCCCATGATGCCGCCAATGGTGAGAATCAGCAAAGTAGACAGAATCGAAAATTTCATGGAACGCATTTACTTCAACTGTTGGAGGATCTGCTCCCGGCGCTTGGGGTCGTTGATCATCCCAGCGAGTTGTTCGGCGATCTCCAGATTCGAATGGGCGGAATAACCTTCGAGGAAGGCGACGAGGACATCATCCCTGCCGCTGCTTTGCTGGTATTGAAGCACCAATTTCGAAGCGGCTTCGAAATCAAAACTACCTCCATTCTGTGACGCCTCGGCAAGCGCCTTGCCGGTGATGCTGTCAGTCTGGCCGGGTGCCTGCTGGTCGAGCCAGGCTCGCAGGCTGTCGACCTGCGCGCGGGTGACGTCTCCCAGCAGTCCCAACGTCTCAAGCTGGGAATTTGCGGCCTGTTTCGCGGCGGCGGCGCGCTCTTCGGGACTGGCTTGCACCGAGTCAAGGAAGGACGACACCTGCTCGTAGCCACTACCGTCAACGAGTTGGGCAGCGATGTGGGCGAACGATCCTTGGCGCTCGTCGGCGGGAATGAGTTGGCGCACGAGATCGGCATAGGCTTTCCGATCGGTGGGCGCGAGATCCTGAAACGACAGTTGTTCGAGAACCTCACGTCGCTGGTCCTCCGGCAGCGCCTGGATTCTCAGGGCGGCAGCCGCGAGATCCGACGACAACAGCGTTTGCAATGCCTCCGCTTCGAACTTCGCACGCATCTCGCTCTTCCCGTCCAGCGTCCGGCTCTCGAATTTCCCGTCGGCGATCTGCCGGTCGAACCAGGCGAGGGCTCCCGCAGGGTCCGTCTTCAACCATTGCCCGAATGCCTCCGCAAGTTGCCAACCCACGGAACTTGCATCACTTTCGATCTGATCCACGAAACGGGCCAACGCATATTGGGGGTCCATTTTGACCAAGGACTCGAGGATCATCGCGATGAGGGCCTCGCGATCTTCGTCGGATAGATCCAGCCCAGCGATCTCGTCGAGCGCAGCGATCATTTCTTCGCGGGACATGTTTTTCAGCCGCTGTTGGAAATCGATCATCCCGCGGAGCTGGGCTTTTTCCCCACCATTTTGGACGGCGGCCATCATGGCAGGGATCTGTTTCCAATCGATGGCCCCCTTGGTGCCCGAGTGGCCGCCTTTCGGGCGGGTCATCTCCGCCCCGCCATTCGAGGACGCGAGGGCGGAAGTGATTTTTGCGCGCAGCTCCATACCGTCCTGCTCGAGCGAGGAAATCGCCCGCATCTGGCTGGCGTTCCACACGCCGACCAGAACCAGGGCCAGCAAGGGCGGGATCCAATATGAGGTTTTCAAACAGGAAAGGTGTCGCCGCATGTCCATGATCCGTCAAGGCGGACGAATTCCTGCGGAAACTAAAAGCGGCGCTTTCCCTTCGGCTGCAATCCTGCGATGCATCCACGCCATGAGTTCGTTTCTCAAAATTTCCTTCGGTGCGGTGATCGCCGGTTTTCTCGTTTCCTGCGCCGCACCCACCCCAGGGTCCTCTTCCGGGCGCGACGTTTACGGCCACCGTGCGGGCCCCAAAGGTTTTAAAACCGTGATCATCGATGCAGGCCACGGCGGCAAGGACAGCGGCGCGACCAGCGCCCACACCGGCCAGCGGGAAAAAGACCTCGCGCTCGATACCGCCAAGCGGATCGCCAACGACCTGAGCCGCGATTTCAAGGTCGTGATGATGCGCAGCGACGACACCTTCGTCGACCTCGATGACCGTGTGGTCCGTGCCAATCGCTACGGCGGCGCGATCCTCGTCAGCATGCATTATAACAGCGGCCCGTCCGGCATCCGCGGCCCGGAGACTTACTATTGGCGCGTGGACAGCCACGGCCTCGCCGTCCGCTGCCAAAACGCGATGGCCGGAGTGAGCCCAGCGGAAAGTGGCAACCGCGGCCTAGTCCGCCGCCGGATCCGCCTGACCCGGAATCCGGAAATCCCGTGCCTGCTGCTGGAAGGCGGCTACCTCAGCAACGCCGCCGAAAGCCGCCAGATCAGCGACGCCGGCTACCGCCAGAAACTCGCAAACGCCATCGCGGGAGCTATCCGCACCCAAGCTGCCATCGGTGATTCCGGGACCGGTCCTCTGCCCCGCCCGATCAATGCACCGCCGAGCCGCCCGACAGATCCGAAGGAGTGATTTCGTGAAAAATCAGTGCAAATTTCCCAAGATTTCCCGGTTGACACCCTGAAATCGGCTCCCTAGTTTCCCCACCCCTTCGCACATCCCGTGTGTCCGAAGCCATTTTTTATTACAAGCACATGAAGACGTTTTCCGCCAAGCCGCATGAAGTCGAGCGCAAGTGGTATGTGATCGACGCCAAGGGCAAGATCCTCGGCCAGGTCGCTGTTGAGGCTGCACGCCTCCTCCGCGGCAAGCACAAGCCTACTTTCACTACCCACGTTGACACCGGCGATTTCGTCGTCGTCATCAATGCCGATCAAGTCGTCCTTACCGGCACCAAGGAAACGTCGAAAATTTACACCCGTTTCTCCGGCTATGTCGGCGGCCAAAAGGTCGAGACTCCTCGCCTCGTCCGTGAGCGCCGCCCGGTGCTTCTCGTCGAGCGCGCTGTCTGGGGCATGATCCCGAAGACCCGTTTGGGTCGTGTCCAGTTCGGCAAGCTCAAGGTTTACGCCGGTGAGTCCCACCCGCACGAAGCCCAGGCTCCTGTCGCCCACGCCGTCAAATAATCCCATCCATTTCCTAACATGACCGCCACCACCACTCAAAGCGCCACCGGCCGCCGCAAAACCGCCGTCGCCCGCGTCTGGATGACCGAAGGCACCGGCCAGATCACGATCAACAGCCGCACCTTCGAGGAATACCTTCCTACCATCGAGCTTCAGAACGCCGTGCTCGCACCGTTCCTCGCAGTCTCGCTTTCCAACAAGTTTGACCTGAATGTCGTCGTCAAAGGCGGCGGCAAGCAGGCTCAAGCGATTGCGATCCGCCACGCGATTTCCCGCTCGCTCACGCAAGTGGACGCCGAGCACCGCAAGGTCATCAAGCCACTCGGTTTCCTCACCCGTGACCCACGGATGAAGGAACGGAAGAAGCCAGGTCAACCGGGTGCCCGCGCGCGCTTCCAGTTCTCCAAGCGTTAATCTTCTGGATTTCAGATTTCAAAAAACCGCACTCCTTTCGGGGTGCGGTTTTTTTATTTTCAAACGATCTTCAAGCGCGCCAGATCCTGAGTATCGATCAGCCCCACCGGCTTCCCGCTTTCATCCAGAACCACGATGTCGTCGATCCGATTCTGACCAATCGTTTTCAGCACCTCCACCGCGAGCGAATCCGCCTGCACCGTGATCGGGTGGCGGGTCATCAGCTCGGCCACGGGCTTTTCACCTAACAGCGGATCATTCCGGAAACTGCGGGCGAAGTCACCGTGGGTGAAAATCCCCGCGAGACTGCCATCCGGCTTCAGAATCAGGCAGGCACCGGCACGGGCACGATTCATCGAATCCAAGGCGGCGAAAACATTTCCCTCCTCGGTCACCGTTGGCAACTCGGCATCCGCACGCATGATGTCAGAAACCCGGGTGAGCAGGGCGCGGCCAAGCGAGCCGCCGGGATGGAACCGGGCGAAATCTTCTTCGGTAAATCCGCGAGACTCTAGCAACACCATCGCCAAGGCATCGCCCATTACGAGCATCGCGGTGGAGGATGAAGTCGGGGCAAGGTTGAGCGGACAGGCTTCGCGCTCGACCGAAGTATCAAGCGTCACCTCGCTGAAACGGGAGAGCGTGGAACCGGTTCTGCCGGTCAAAGAAATGATCTTCACGTCGAAGCGTT
>JBBQDJ010000020.1:0-16547 GCA_038319595.1 Verrucomicrobiales bacterium | reverse complement strand
GGACTCGTTCGCCCACATCACCCCGCTCACCGGAAGACCAGATTTTTCACAGCATTCCATCAGTTCCCGTGCGCTGGTGAACGGGTGAGCCACGGCCACGGCATCCGGCACCGGACATTTCATCTCCGCCTCCGTCGCAATGAAGCCACCACCGAGCGAATACATGATTTCCTCGCGGACCACTTCTCCGTTAGAGTCGAGCGCCATGAAGTGCATGCCGTTCGGATGCAGAGGGAGCGGCTTGAACCGTTTGAATTCCAGATCCTGCTTCTCATCGAAATCCAGCTCGCCTCCCCACGGGGCGGCCAATTTTTTCCTCGCGCGCAGGTCCGCAAGGCGGGCGGGAATCGAATCGATATCAACTCGTTCAGGTTCCTCACCGAGAAATCCTAGCAGAACCGCATCATCGGTGCCGTGTCCTTTTCCCGTCGCAGCGAGCGAACCATAGAGATCAGAACGCAAGCGAACCACCTGCGGCGCCAGCCCGTCAGCCGCCAGTTCCCTAACAAACCGGCAGGCGGCGCGCATCGGCCCGACCGTGTGGGATGATGAAGGCCCCACTCCGATCGTGAACAAATCCAGAACCGATAAGGACATCTACTAATACAGGATCAATGATTTGCAGCGCCGGACGAATTCAGAGGCTTTGATTGGCCACTGCCTGTTCGAGGATCGAAATTTCTCTTCATGACGGGAAACTGTGGTTTCCCGACCGCAAGATCAAGCTTCGTCACCAAGCGGCAGGGAGGGATCGACAAGCGGTTGGCGGAGGTATATGCCCGATTCCATGAAAATCCGTATCCACCCCGGCCCCATCTACTGCGCGCTTCAATCATTGGCGCCGGCAATTCTTTCCACTTCCCTGCTTGCCGGTGAACCGGAGGTCATCGACTGCCACGTTCACCTGTGGACGCTCTCAAGGCCGGAGGGAATCAGTTGGATCAAAAAAGACGATCCGGTGCTCAACCATGACTATCTGCCCGCGACTCACGAGGCGATCGCCAAGGCCAACGGAGTCGCCGGCGTGGTTCTCGTCCAGGCCGGTCAGAGCCTTCCAGACAATCAGTGGAATCTCGACATCACCGCCCACAATCCCAAGCTCTATCGGGGCTTGGTCGGCAACCTTTCCCCGGTGATTGGAACCGCTGAGTTCAAGCCGCTTTTCACTCAGCTCTGTAAAGATCGTCGCTATCTCGGCTACCGACTCTCGGGACGCTATCAGGAAGCATTAAGCGACGCCTTCTATCAGGATCTTGAACTCACAGCAGAGAATGCCAAGAGTGTCGATTTCCTCATCGATAAATACTCCCTGAAGGACGTCGATGCCATCGCCAAGCGGGTGCCCGGACTGCGCATTATCCTCGATCACTTCGGTAACATCCGGCTCGACGGCAAGCCACTCGATCCCGAGTGGGTCAATGACTTCCGCGCCGTCGCTAAGAACCCTAACGTCTATTGCAAGGTCTCCGCGCTCTACGGTCGGGTTGAGAAACAGCCCGCCCCTAAGGACCTTGCTTTCTATCAGCCCATTCTGGATCTTGCCTTCGAATGCTTCGGCGAGGACCGGCTGATTTTCGGCAGCGACTGGCCGGTGTCGGAAGCCACTGCGGACTACGCCTCGGTGCTGGGACTGACCCGTGCCTACTTCGAACCCAAAGGCCCCGCCGTGTGCGAAAAGCTGTTTCATCGCAATGCGGTCCGGTTCTACGCCATTCCCGCAGCAGAGTGAGATCGGGCTTTCCAACGTCCGACTCGTCCGCCACCGCCGTCGATTTTCACCGGACCTGCGGTTTTGATTGCCAGCAGCGTAGTCACCCGAAAGAGTTTCGGTGTTGATCACTCCATCCGCATGAAAGTCGTCGCCATCGCCAATCAAAAAGGCGGCGTGGGTAAAACCACCACTGCCCTGAACCTCTCCGCCGCCCTCGCGGTGCGTGGCCAGCGGGTGCTTCTGGTCGATCTTGACCCCCAAGCAAATTGCACCAGCGGCCTTGGAATCGAGCCTCCGGACGGTTGCAGCATGTACCCGGTTCTCGTCGGTGAAACCACCGTGGCCCAGCAGATTTTGCCGACTGGGCGTGAGCATCTTTCCCTGGTCCCTTCGGAAATGGACCTTGCCGGCGTGGAAATCGAACTGGCCCGCAGCGACGACCATCTCACTCGCCTGCGGACGATCCTCCAGGCGCTCAAACCCAACGATCTTTTTGAATACTGCATCCTCGACACACCTCCGTCGCTCGGGGTGTTGATGACTTCCGCCCTCGCGGCGGCCGATGAAATCCTGATCCCGCTGCAGTGCGAGTGGTTCGGACTCGAAGGCTTGGCGAAAATCGTCCACGTCATCGACCAGATCCGCAACTCGGACGCAAATCCGGGCATCAAACTCGAAGGCATCGTCATGACGATGTATGATGGCCGGACACTGCTGTCACGGCAGGTCGTCGAGGAAGTTTCCAAGTTTTTCCCGGAGCAGATGTATACGACCATGATCCCGCGGACGATCCGAATCGGCGAAGCGCCGAGCCATGGGAAAACCATTTTCGAACACGACGGCAACGGCCTGGGAGCCCAAGCTTACGGTGCATTGGCGGATGAATTCCTGACCCGCCACGCTGCGGTCGGGCCGCTGCTTGCGACCCATTGATTTTGAGCGTGTGGAACATCGGCGGGGCCAGCGAGGAACACGGATTCCCGCTTGACCTCGGGGCGGTGAATGCAGACGTTTGCCCTCTTGTTTCCATGGCTTCCGGGCTGCCACTTCATTTTGTCAGGCCGACTTGCCGGATAGAAGCGACATCCGGGGCCAGAACTCGTTCACCACTTTCCACCTTACTCTCTTATTTTCAACACTATCCATGTTCAAAAAGCTTTTTGGGAATTTCTTTTCTAATGACATCGGCATCGACTTAGGCACGGCAAACACCCTGATCAACGTCAAGGACCATGGCATCGTTTTACGCGAGCCCTCTGTCGTAGCAGTCAAAGCAGGCACCAACGAGGTGCTCGCCGTCGGTGATGATGCCAAACGCATGCTCGGCCGGACGCCGGGCAATATCGTCGCGATCCGCCCCTTGAAAGACGGCGTCATCGCGGATTTCGAGGTCACCGAGGCCATGCTCCGGCACTTCATCCGCAAGGTGAACAAAGGCCGCCGCTCGAATCCACGCGTGCTCATCGACATCCCTTCGGGCATCACCGAGGTCGAGCGCCGGGCCGTGCGGGAGTCAGCATTGCAAGCCGGTGCGCGCGAAGTTTACCTGATCGAAGAGCCGATGGCTGCGGCGATCGGCGTCGGACTGCCGGTGCAGGAAGCCTCTGGAAATATGATCGTCGATATCGGCGGTGGCACGACCGAAGTGGCGCTGATTTCGCTTTCCGGCATCGTTTACGCCCGCTCAGTCCGCACCGCTGGCGATGAGCTGGACGAGGCGATCATCCAATACATGAAACGCGCCTATAATCTGATGATCGGCGAGCGCACTTCGGAGGAAATCAAGATCCGTCTCGGTTCCGCCGCTCCCCTTCCTAAGGAATTGACCATGGAAGTCAAAGGCCGCGACTTGGTGGCGGGACTTCCGAAAACCATCACGATCACCTCGCAGGAAATCCGCGAGGCCATGGCGGACCCGCTCAGCACCATTGTTGACGCTGTCCGCACGACTCTCGAACGCTGCCCACCGGAACTCGCCTCTGATCTTGTCGATCGCGGCATTGTGCTCGCAGGCGGAGGAGCGTTGCTCAAGGGGCTTGACCGCCTCCTGCGTGAGGAAACCGGGCTTCCAGTCCATGTCGCGGAGGATCCCCTCAGCGCCGTGGCCGAGGGCACAGGCAAGGCACTTCAAGAGCTCCCTCTCTTGAAGCGGGTCGCCAGCATGGACCGTTAATCGGCCCCTCCAAGACCCACCCCGGCCATGAAGACGCTCAATCTCATCGCCCTGCTGCTCTTCCTCGGAGGTGCCGTCTGGGCAATCACACGCAGTGACCGAGTGGTCCGCGAGGTGCAGGACATTTATTTTTCGGCGATGGCACCGTTCTTAAAATCCGGGTCGCAGTTAGAAACCTACAGCCGGAAGTTCACTCAAGAAATCCGCCATTCAAGGGAGCTGGAGGTCGAATTGGACAGCACCCGCAGCGAAGTCGGCCGGTTGCGGATCATCGAGTCACGCTACCGGAATTTGGAACGCGAGAACGCCCAACTCAGGCATGCGCTGGATTTCAAAAAAGCCACCCACTTCGACGTGGTCGCCGCCCAAGTGATCCGCCGGCAGCCCACCACCTGGTGGCAGACCGTGGATATCGACGCCGGAGAAGAACACGGCGTCGGCACCCAGCTTGCAGTGCTTTCTAACGAAGGACTCGTCGGCAAGATCGACCGTATCTACCAGAAACAGAACCGCTCATCCGTGCTGCTGCTCACCGACGAGAAATGCCAAGTCTCCGCACGGGTCGAAGGCTCGCCGGAAGTCGGCATCCTCAGCGGCCAACGCGGACGATTCGACGGCAGCCCGATGCTGCGCCTCAGATTTCTATCAACCGACGCCGACCTGCGCCCGGGTCAGCGAGTATTCACTACCGGCCGGGGAGGCATCTTCCAGGCGAACATCCTCCTTGGAACCATCGCCTCCGTCGAAAAAGGCGCGCTGGATTCCGAAGCTCTCGTCCGACCCTCGGTGAACTTCGCGGATCTTGGCACGGTTTTCGTCGTACTCTCCGCCGATCCCTAACATCGTGATCCGCTATTCCCTCATCACCATCGTGCTTCTGCTCGCCGCTTTCGTGGTCCAGCAGTTCCTGCCCGCGTTCACCGGCATCCATCATTCTCGCATTCTGTTAGTTCAACTGGTCTTCCTCTGCGCCGCAGTCACAGTCGGCCAGCCGACGATGCTGCTGCTCGCCTTCATCGGTGGGTTCTTCTGGGATGCCCACTGCTGGCTCGGCCCGCATGGGGGCAATGCCGAGGTTTACAGCCAGCAGGTCGAGTCATTGCGCTTCGGCTATTCGATATTCCTGTTCGGTGCCATGGGATTCCTGATGCAGGGGATCCAGCCGCTTTTCAAACAAGGGAAATGGCAATTCTCCGCCATGCTGTCCGGCATCGCCATCTTTCTTTATCTAGCGGCCGAGTATGCCATTATCAACTTCGTCCGCGGCGACTTCGTGCTGTCCAAGGCGACGCTCCTTCAGATGCTCTTCACCTCACTGCTAACCATGCTGTTCTCCCCGCTGGTCTTCTGGCTGTTGTTCCGCATTGCCAGCACCTGCGACCATTCTATCAACCCCGAGGCCAGCAAGAAACGCCGGCGCGCTTACTGATCCCATGGAACCTGGCTACCGACTCCGGCTCTACCTCCTGACGGCCCTTGTGCTCGTCGGGTTCGGCTCCCTGTTGTCGCGACTCTATGAATTCCAGATCGAGCGCAAGGATGAGTTTTTGCAACTCGTTCCCGGAAACCGCAATGTCACCATCCGCGAGCCCGGCATCCGCGGCGAGATCACCGATCGAAACGGCATCCCCCTCGCCCGCAACCTCCGCCGCTACGAAGTCTCCTTCAACCTCGACGAGATCCGCCAGGCCTACATCGCCCAGCACATGGAGGAGCCCCGCAAGGAGAGTGTCATCAACGAAAATGGGATGACCCGCACGCACAACGAGCGGGACATCGTCGCCATCGTCAACGAAGGAGTCATCCAACGCCTCCGCAAACTCGGCCTCGCGAAAAACTACCGCGCCAGTAATCTCAAGACCCACTACATCACCCACGGTGGTCTCATTCCATTCAGTTACCGCGCGGATCTCACCTACGAGGAGTTCTCGAAATTTGCCGAACACAACCTCGACCTTCCCGGAGTCTATCTGAGCCTCCGCCCGCAGCGGAATTACCCGTACGGAGCACTCGCCAGCCACGAACTCGGATATCTCAAGCAATGGGAAAAAGGCGACGTCCCGGAAAGCGACACCCGCAAGTTCGACCACTACATCGGTGATGACAAGGGCATCGCCGGAGTCGAAGCCACCATGGATGACCTCCTCCGCGGACCGGAAGGCCAGAAGACCATCGTGAAGGACGAGAAAGGTCGCACCATCCGCATGTCCGACTACACCAAGCCCGGTGTCGGCGCGAAGGTAAAACTCACGCTTGATGCCCCTATTCAATATCTGCTAGAAAACACCCTGCGTCTCGCCGGCCGTGCCGCCGGCGTCGTGATGGATGTGAACACCGGCGAAGTCCTCGCCATGGCCTCCGTCCCGGATTTCAACCCTAACGATTTCTTCCCAAGCATCACCCAGAAGAACCTCGACGATTACAAGGCGAACAGGCTCAGCCCGCTGAGTAACCGCGCCATCTCGCGTTTCACCCCCGGCTCCACCATGAAGATCCCCACCGCCATCGCCGGCGCGGTCGAGGGCATGGCCACCCGCCGGTTCAACTGCAACGGCTACATCATGTATGGCAAGGCCAAGGTCGGCTGCTGGATCTATAACATGCACGGCGGCAGCCATGGAAATCAGAATCTATCCGAAGCAATCCAGCATTCCTGCAATCCGTATTTCAACACGCTTGCCAACACCATCGGCTGGAAGGCCATGGTAGATGGCTGCTCGATGGTCAACATCGGCCGCCAGACCGGCATTGAACTGCCCAAGGAAGACCCCGGCATTCTTCCTGGCAGCAAGGCATGGCGCGCCATGTTCCCCACCGCCGCGATGACGCCCCACGAGATTGCCGGCCTATCCATCGGTCAGGGCACCTCGATGGCCACCCCGCTCCAGATGTGCGCCGTCGCCGCCACTGTGGCCAACGGCGGAAAATATTATAAACCGCGCATCGTCAAGAATGCCATCACCGCGGATGGCAAGGTCGTCGTCGCCGACAAACCAGTTCTCAAAATCGATCTCACCGAGAACGGAGCCAAGGCCAGCGACATCGAACTCATCCGCAAGGGCATGTGGATGTCCGTCAATCAGGCCGGCGGCACCTGCGGCAAGGTCAAGCTGCCGGACGTCCAAGTCGCCGCGAAGAGCGGCACCGCCCAAAGCTCGGACTTCGGGAAGAAGTCTAACAATTCTTGGGTCATCAGCTTCGGACCCTATGAAAATCCGAAATACGCCATCTGCATCATGGTCCAGAACGGTGGCTCCGGCGGCGGCGTGTGCGGCCCCTTGGTCAATCTGATGTACCGCGGCCTCTTCGCCCGCGACAAGGGTGTCCGCCTCCAGCTCAACCCCCAGGAAAAAGTCCCCGGCAATACCGACCGCATCGAGAAGACCATCGAAATCTCGCCGGAAATGATCGCCGCGGTGGAAGCCGGCGATACCCGCCCGACACCGGTCGTCATACCATCCCCAGTCATTTCCGCGGTCGTCGAGACACCGCCGGTCGATCCCGCTGCCGAAGATGCCGGCGAGACCGGCGAGGAAGCCGGCGACATGGCCACCGCCATCCAACCTCCCCCCGTCACCGATGTCACTCCCACTCCCACCATCACTCCCGAGGTGGATGCCGAAGGTTCGGTCATCCCCAGAGCTACCCCAGTCAAAGAACCCTGAGTTTTCCTAAAACCATCACTGAACAACCCCAACCCACTTACCCCTATCAAAATGATCCAACATATCAAAAGACTCCTCGGCATCGGCAAACCTGATCCCAAGAGAGGTAACAGCATCGTCGTCAACGTTGAGAAACTCGAACGCCGCGTCGCCCTCCTTGAAGACGGCGTTTTGGAGGAATACACCGTCGAGCGCGAGGGTGACCAAAACATCGTCGGCGGCATCTTCAAAGGCCGTGTCAAAAACATCGAAGGCGGCCTCAAGGCGATGTTCGTAGACATCGGCCTCGACAAGAACGCCTTCCTTCACTTCTGGGACGCCATTCCCGCCGCCCTCGATGGCGGCTTGGAGGAAATCCAGCGTGAAGGCAGCAACAAAAAACAGCAGCAGAAAAAAATCTCCTCCAAGGACATCCCCGATATCTATCCGATCGGTTCCGAGATTGTCATCCAAGTTTCCAAAGGCCCGATCGGCACCAAGGGACCACGCGTCACCACTAACATCTCGCTCGCCGGGCGTTACCTCGTTCTCATGCCCTACACCGAGCAGTTCGGTATTTCCCGCAAGATTGACGAACCCAAGGAACGCCAACGCCTCCGCATCATCACCCAGAAGCTCCAAGTCCCCGAGGGCATGGGCATCATCATGCGGACTGCCGCCAGCGGCATCCGCCGCCGCCACCTAGTCCGCGACCTCCACATGCTCCTTGAACAGTGGGATGAAATCGAAGCCCGCCGCTCTAACAATCCAGCTCCCGCTTGCATCTTCCAAGAACCCGGCCTCATCGAGCGCACTGCCCGCGATTTCCTCACAGACGAAATCGACCAGGTGATGTGCGACGACGCCGAGACCACTGAGATGATCCGTAACATCGCCGGGAAAATCTCCCGCCGTGCCAAGCGCCGCGTCCACCACATCCCGTCCACCACCCAGCCCATCTTCGAAAAGGTCGGTATCCAGAAACAAATCGACGAAGCGTTTTCCCGTCAGGTCTGGCTGCCCTGCGGCGGCTACATCGTCATCGATGAAACCGAGGCTCTCATCGCCATCGACGTCAACACCGGCCGTAACCGTGGCTCCAAGGATGTGGACAAGATGATTCTTGAAACCAACGTCGAAGCCGCCGTCGAGGTCGCCCGCCAACTCCGCCTACGCAACATCGGTGGTCTGGTCGTCATCGACCTCATCGACATGCGCCACCGCAAGGACCAACAAACCGTTTATAAGGCGATCAAGGAGCGCTTGAAAAAGGATAAGGCCAAGACCCAAGTCCTTCAAATCTCCCCGGTCGGCCTCATGGAAATGACCCGCCAACGCCTCAGCGAATCACTGCGGGATTCCATGTATGAACCATGCCCCTACTGCCAAGGCCGCGCTCGCGTGAAGACGCCGATGACCATGTCTGTAGAAATCCAGCGCCGCCTCAACACCGTCATCCAGAAACACCGCGATTCGGTGGGCGACATCGTCGTCGTCGTCAACACCGACGTGCTCAACCGTTTCAAGAGCGAGGACTCAAAACTGCTAGGTGAGCTCGAGCGTTCGCACAGCGGCCGCCTCATCTTCCGTTCGGACCCGACACTCAACCGCGAACGTTTCGCCATCATCGACGCCGCCACCGAGAAGACCATCGATCAGGGTTGATAGAAACCACCTCACCCGGCCGGGTTCCGCAAGGAACCCGGCCGTTTCATTTTGAGGCATCGGGCTGCCACCGCCAATCATTCTCCAAAGGAGCATTCATGGCGCAAAATGCTCTCGACTTCCCGGGCTGTGAACACACGATTCCCTCCTATCTATGAAAAAGAACGCTATTGTTCCCATGGTCATCGCCCTATTGTCCGGCTGTCTTTTTGCGGCCGACGATCAATTTGCCGGAGATTATGAAAAGCTGAACGGCGACTATCGAACCGCTTTGGACAATCTTCGCAAACGAGCCGTTGCAGCCGCCGACAGCACCACGGCGAAAAGAATCCAGAACGACCTCGAACGTATTAGTGCGTTGCCACCTACCTCTCCAAAAACCACGTCCGGCGGAAACCCCTTCGCCGCCAATGCCATGTGGCAAGGAAACGTCACCGTAAAAAAGGAAAGGGACATCAACAATTACCCAGTCCACGCCACCATCACTGAATACGATGCAGCGGGATTCACCTTGGTTGCCAAATTTCTGGATAGGGAATGGATCTATAAATTCAAGAAGGACAATAATAAACTCACTCTTCTAACTGCCGAAGCAAAATCCGGTGCTGGCATCACCAAGGGCATTACCAAGATCTACGAAAACAAGATCGAAGCCGTCATGGAGGAGGGCAAGGAGTCACTCCGGATTCATGTGGTGCGGAAAGATGGCACCGTCGCTGTCGACGCTCAGTATGACCTGAAGCCGGTTCGTTGAAGCGAGGTGCCTGATCGCGGGAATCGGATGACGAAATCCAGCCTTGGCAAGGAGAGGCACGCGGGTAGGGTCAACAGGGATTTGCCGTCATGAGCAGCAGCGCGACCCACCACACCTGCCACCAGTGCGGCACGCGCGCTCGGAGAGTGGATCTACAACCGGGAGATGCATTGCGCTGCGGATTGTGCAGGTCCATTCTAACACGCAAGCGCCGGTCGGAGTCGTTCCAACCGGCGTGCGCGGTTTCCTTTTCCGGACTTTTGTTCCTCGCGCTGGCGAACATCTATCCGATCATGGATTTCAGCGTGGCGGGAAACACCCAAGCCAACGAGATCGTCACCGGAGTGCGCGTGTTGGTGGCCCAGGGATACTGGCCCATCGCGGTGTTGGTGTTTTTCTGTGCGATTCTAGCACCGACGATCTATTTCGCCGGAGTGGCCTATGTTTCCGCCGCCTGCAGCCGCCGCCGGGGGCTGCCGGGCGACCGCTTACTGTTAGGTGTTGTACGCATCGTGCAGCCATGGAGCCTGGTGCCAGTATTCGCGGCGGCCTGCATGGTGGCGGCGGTGAAGCTCAATTTAATCGGCACGGTGTCGTGGCAGCACGGCATCGGCTGGGTCGCGTTGTTGGCCGCCTGCGCATTGGCCCTGGGATAAATGATTGATCCGAATCTGGCGGAAGAGGTGCTTGGTCTTAAGAAAAATACTCCATGACCGACCGGACCCGACTCGCCTACACCAAAGCGCTCGTCGCCGCGGGCCTCATTTTCTATATCCCGGCAAACATCCTGCCGGTGATGTGGAACATCTAACGATCCTCGGCGGTGTGCAGGAACTGGCGGACTCCGGACTGGGCCCCATCGCCGCGCTGGTGTTCTGCGCGAGCATCATCATTCCATTTCTCAAACTCGCGGTGATGTGCTGGCTGCTGATGATGCACGGTTCAGACCGCCAGCGGATGCCGCGGGCGCGGGCGTTCAAGATCCTCCATCAGATCGGAACCTGGTCGATGATCGATATCTTCTTGCTGTCCGTGCTGGCAGCGGTGGGCCAGTTAGGAATTCTAGCCAGCGTGGAGCCGCAGCCCGGCATGTTGTTTTTCACCGCAGTGCTGTTGTGCACGCTGTTCGCAGCGGACTTGTATGAACCCCGCATGATCTGGAGACCCCAACCAAACCGATGAAACAGGAAGCCCCCAAGGAAGCCCCGGAAGAAATGGAAGCCGAGATCGTGGCGGCGAGTCGCAGCGGCATCTCGTGGGCCTGGCTTTTCCCCATCTTGGCGCTGGCAGCCACGGGTTGGCTATTCTGGAGCAACTGGAAGTCAAAGGGCCCGGAAATCACCATCCATTTCACAACCGCTCCTGGCATCGACCCCGGCAAGACGGTGCTGATCTATCGGGGCGTGCAGGCGGGCACCGTCTCTCAGGTCCATCTGGACCACGATCTCGGGACCGTGGCGGTGACCGTGGGATTGAAAGCCTTCGCCGGAGAGTTGGCGACGGAGGGCACGGACTACTGGATCGAGCAACCGGTCATTTCATTGCATGAGATCTCGGGACTGGAATCCATCATCCAAGGAAACTCGATCCAGGCGCGAACGCACGGCGGCACCACGCCCGCACACATTTTCACAGCGCTCGACGAAGCCCCCCTGACACCGCTGGATTCGAAGGATCTAACCATCCGTCTTCGCTCCGGCAACATTCCCTTCCTGGATCGCGGCACGCTGGTATTTCACCGGGGAATCAACGTCGGCAAGGTTCGCGACAAGCTCTTCAATGCCACCGGTCAGCCTGAAGTGGAGGTGATCATTTATGAGAAATACACCGGCAAGGTGCGGACGAATTCACGCTTCTGTATCAATGCCGCGACTGGCATTTCGGCCAGCCCCGGCGCGGTGCGACTGGACATCCCTTCACTGCAAGGGCTGGTGGACGGCAGTATCGCCTTCGATCAGTTCAGCGCTGCCGGAGGCACAGTGGATAAAAATACCGAGTTCGATCTATCAGCCAACGAAATTGCCGCCCGTGCCGAGGGTCCACGATTCACCATCACATTCGATGAAGGGGCCGGCCTGCGCCCTGGAGAAACCCGCGTGACCTGCCTTGGCCAGCCGATCGGACTGGTGGAGCAGGTGACGACAGATGTGGCTAACAAAAAAGTGGAAGTGGTGGCGCGGTTAGAATCCAGCTACGTCTCAATGGCCACGGACGATTCTATTTTCGCCATCACTCGCCCGAGCATCAGTCCACGCGGCATCCTAGGATTAGACACAATTGTCACCGGCCCCTGCATCGCCTTCGAGCCTGGGAAAGCAAGGTCCCGGCGACCCGTTTCGTCGGCCGCGAGGTGCCGCAGTTGGATTGGGATCTGGCCCCCGAAGACAAGGACGGCGCTCGCGTCGTGCTGTGGGGAAAATCCTTGCCGCAACTCATGGCTGGCACACCGATCTATCATCACGGCATGGTCTCCGGACGGGTGCTTGAAGCCCGCCTCGGACCAGAAGGCAGGTCGGAACTGGTCATCACCATCGACGCGAAATTCCGCGAATTTCTCAAGGTCAACTCACGCTTCTGGCGGGTGCCTGCGGCATCGCTCGCCGTAGGTCCGGGCCTGATCGGTGTAGAACTGCAAGGGATGTCCGCGCTGCTACAGGGTGGCATCGCTTTTGATGTGTTTGGCTCTGCCGGTGCCGCTGCTCCAGCGAGTGCTGAATACGAGGTGCATCCTAACGAGCAGACCGCATCGGCAGTTAGCACTCCCATCCGCATTGTTTTCGATGACGGTCAGGGCCTGATCGCCGGAAAAACAGAGCTCCGCTACCTCGGTGTGCCGGTGGGCGTGGTCGAGACCGTCCGCGTCATGGAAGGCCAAGTGGAGGCCACCGCCCATTTCCAACCGGGCTACGATTTCCTGAGAAGGCGCGGATCGGAATTCGCCATCATCCGGCCGGAGATCGACCTCAAAGGCGTGCATTGGCTGGAGACGGTGATCGGCGGCGTTCACATCAGTTGCTCGCCCGGTGCTGACTCCAGCTATGCGGAGACATTCAACGCGGTGGCACCGGAAGCACCCGCGCTCATGAACATCTCCGGTCTGGAAGTGGTGCTGGAATCCCCCGCGACCAAGATTGATGCCGGCGCACCGGTCTGTTATAACGACACTCCGGTCGGCGAGGTGATTTCGAAAACCCTCTCCCGCGACGGCAAGCGTATCTTACTGAGAGCGAGGATCCGCGACGAGCATCGCAATCTCGTAAGGACGAACTCGGTGTTCTGGGATTCAACAAGAGTTGATGCAAAAATCAGTTTCTTAAAAGTCGAAATCGATGCACCGTCGGTGTTGGCTCCTAACGGCAGAGTAGATTTCCGCACGCCGGATCAAGGCGGAACACAGGCGAAGAAGGAGACGGTCTTCTCGCTGCTGCCACTGCCGCCCGCGTTTCCGGTGGAATCACTCACCCCCGCGCCAGCTCCGAAACCATCCAAGGGACCGCAAACCTGGAAGCGGTGATTAGATTTTTTTCGACTTCGGCAGGGATCCGGCGACGAGGTCGTAGGAATGATCGATGAGTTCTTTCACCAGCCTGGAAGGGAGCGAGCCGTCGAGGATGAGCGTGTTCCAATGGCGCTTGTTCATGTGGTAGCAGGGGAAATTTGGTTCCCAAGCCCTGTTGAAAGGGTCCGATGACGAGGGGGAGATCTCGGCTCTTCCTTTCGGGGCTTGGGAACCAGTGCAATCCAATCCCGGTATTCCCGGGACGTAGAGATGACGCGCAAGCTGCGGAAACTTGCGGAAAAATCTCAGTTTTTTGAAATGACGGTTTCCGCCTGCCACGGACCATTGAGCGGATGCCGGATGGCCGCCCAATACCATGCGGAGACATCGGTCCAAGACGAGTGGTTAACCGCGCTGACAATGCGCTCGGAAACGGTCCAGCGGTCTCCGTCGCGGGTGGCTTGGAAGCGCGCCCATTCCGAGCCATCGCCGAGGCGGATGGTGATGGCTTCGGTGGTGTCGAAGCCCGCCGCACGCAGGCAATCGTGCGAGGGATGCAGCCGCCGCGTCGCCTCGGTCACCCGGCGCAGAATGACCTGGTTTTCGCCCCATTGGTAACTTGCTAGAGTGCCGGGAAAACTTTCCGCGAACGCCGTCTCAGCAGAAGTCGGTGGCAAGGGCGACAGCGGCAGTGTCAGCCCCGCGAAGGTGAAGACCTCCGGACCGATCCCCAATTCCGGCGGTCCGGGCCGGCGTGGCGTGGCGACCATCAGCAATGGTGCTAACAGCGCAGTCATCGCGAGAATCAACAAAGCGACCCGCCCATATGGTGACTGAGGTGCAGCCGGAAACGCGGGACGAGCCCTGCTGGAAATCGCCAGCCAGAGTGGCACCAACAGGATGGCGAAACAGGCAAGGCCGATGCCATCATGTCCTAACATAAAGCTCGGTAGGTAGCCACACTCTTTGACAACGAGCAACGCGGCGCGCAGGATATTCGCCGGGATCACGAGGGCGATGGCCAGCAGCCCGCCGATGAAAGTCGCCCGCCAAGTGAGCCGGTGAATGGCGGCGAGAGCCATCGCGGCAACCAGCGCGTGCCACAACATCCGCACTCCACCACAGGCGGGGTCCACACCGATGACATGGCCGTCCAGCATGACTTGGGTTCCGCTGCGAACGATCACAAGGCTCCCCAGTTCCAACAATTTCACCGTTCCTTCGGCCGCCGCCACCCGCAGC
Source organism: Verrucomicrobiales bacterium (assembly GCA_038319595.1). Classification (GTDB taxonomy): domain Bacteria; phylum Verrucomicrobiota; class Verrucomicrobiia; order Verrucomicrobiales; family Akkermansiaceae; genus Luteolibacter. Next base: position 1,859 of record JBBQDJ010000020.1, on the reverse strand, counting down.
GGATAGCCGAGGAAAAACTGCATCGACGCCGCCAGCGGCAGCGATAACACGAACAGTCCTATCAGACCACTGCGGCGGTGAATACCATACCAAGTAGCGATTCCGGCAATCGCCAATCCGGCACGAATCATCGGCGGCAGCCAATGGATGCCGAAAACGGAGAGCAGCAAAAGAATGGCTCCGCCGATGCGGGCCTGCGGGCTGATGACGAGGGACCGGTGATCGCGCCAGGCGAGCACCAATGCCACCGCCAGAGTGAGCAAACCTAACGGCTCATCACTGCCGTCGTTGAGACGTTTCCCGAACCACCAGATGACCGGAGTGAGCGCGACGAGTTGCAGGAACGCCGGATGGATCCCGGGGATTCCGTGGCGCAGACGGATGCGGGATGGACTGAGGGCGAGCGTCGTCATTGAGATGAGTAGTTAGGATAAGGGGCATCGACGTCTCGTCCGTACGAGGCTTTCATCAAATTGGCAGGGATAGCCCTCCGGGCGGTCCGGCGAATGCGGGGAGAACGTCAATGTCCATGAAATGCTTGAAAATCCACTCATGACGGGTCGTTCGTATCCCATTCTCGTGGACTGCCCAGAGGGCTATCCCTGCCTATGCCAATTTCAAACAGCCTCTCAGGCCGCAAGATCCCGCTGGCGCTGCAACGCTAACAGCACCACAAGAAACGCGATGAGTCCGATACTGCCGGGCTCGGGAACCGATCCGTTCTTCACCAAGGCGGGGCCGCCACCGATCGCGGCTTTTGTCACTCCCTGCGGCATGGGCAGCGATTGTTTCACGGTTTGGGCCAGTTCCACCATCGCCCGTGGCGTTTCATCGACGGCAAGAAACGAGGTATAAGGCGTCAGCAGGGAATAGTTCAAACCAAGCGCGGTGATCTCACCGATCGTATCCTTGTCGCGGGGAGATTTTTCACTCAAATGTCTAACACGCTCGCGCGCCCACAGCACGGGCAACGCGGGATGGTCGAGACCGGTGGCAGCGGCGGCTTCCGCAAGATCGATGGATTTCTCAAACGGGGCGCCATTTCCACCGATGCCACGAACGATGATTTTCCCTTTCGCTTCGCCAGTCCAGGTGCCGCTAACAATCAAGGGCCGCGCGGCAAACACGTCTGGATAGGGATCCGGTTCAATCCCGCCGAGGGTGACGCCTTCCGCGGTGACTTTGACCTTAGCCAGCACCGGATTCGACACCCACTCGCGGAATTTCTCGGCGGCGGGGCCCGCTTCACTGCCGGTGGTGACGATGACCGGCTCGCCGCCACCGGCGCGGGCCACGCTTTCCAACAGCTCGCGGTTGACCGATGAGCCGATGCCGAAGGTAAACAAATTCGCCCGACCGATATTCTTGCGGATGAGCTCTGCGGTTTCCGCCTCCACACTCACATAGCCGTCGGTGACAAGCAGGATAGAGCGTGATCGATCGTCACCGCCGGGCAGGGCGAGCGCGCGCTTCAAGGCCGCTTCAAGCTCCGTCCCGCCGCCCGATCGCTGGCGGCCGATGAATTGGTCCGCGAGGGAAAGGTTCGCCTCGTTGGCTGGCAGTGGCTCCTCTGATAGAACTCCGCTGCCGGAGGCGCAACTAACAACGTTGAAGGTGTCATTCGGGCGAAGTCCTTTGACGAGTTTGCGGAGAAGATCCTTCGCGGTGTTCAGTGGGAAGCCTTCCATCGAGCCGGAAACGTCGATGACCATGACATAGTCACGCGGCGGAATTTGTTCGAGGCTCACGCGTGGTGGTGGAGCGATTTGAAGTAGGAAATGGTTCTGGGTTAGACCGCGATTTAGGAGGAGACCGGCGTCGACCTGATTGTTGCCCAGTTTCCAGCGGAGGATGAAATC
>JBBQDJ010000019.1:0-16812 GCA_038319595.1 Verrucomicrobiales bacterium | reverse complement strand
GTAGAAGGGGGCTTCGTGGCACCATTCTAACTGCTTGGCCATGTTTTCCTCGATCATGTGCATCGGGACGTGGCCGGGGCCTTCGTTCATGACCTGGCAGCCTTTCGCCCAGGCGCGGGTGGTGAGTTCGCCTTGGATTTCTAACTCGCCGAACTGGGCCTTGTCATTGGCATCGGCGATGGAGCCGGGGCGGAGGCCGTCGCCGATGGAGAAGCTGACATCGTAGGCGGCGCAGATGTCGCAGATTTCATCCCAGTGGGAGTAGAGGAAGTTTTCCTTGTGATGGGAGAGGCACCACTTGGCCATGATCGAGCCGCCGCGGGAGACGATGCCGGTCATGCGGCTGGCGGTCATCGGGACGAAGCGCAGCAGGACTCCGGCGTGGATGGTGAAGTAATCGACGCCTTGCTCGGCTTGTTCGATGAGGGTGTCCCGATAGAGTTCCCAAGTGAGATCCTCGGCCTTACCGTTGACCTTTTCGAGCGCCTGATAGATCGGCACGGTGCCGATGGGGACGGGGGAATTTCTCAAGATCCACTCGCGGGTGGCGTGGATGTTTTTGCCGGTACTCAGGTCCATCACCGTGTCGGCGCCCCACTTGGTGGACCAGCGCATTTTCTCGACCTCTTCCTCGATGGATGAGGCGACGGCGGAGTTGCCGATGTTGGCGTTGATCTTCACGAGGAAATTGCGGCCGATGATCATCGGTTCACATTCCGGGTGATTGATGTTGAGCGGGATGATGGCGCGACCAGCGGCGACTTCGCTGCGGACGAACTCCGGCGTGATTTCGGCGGGGATGCGTTGGGGGAAGCGTTGGAAGATGTTAGGGGTGTAGGGGCTGTTGGGAAGCTGGGTGGAGCCTGCGTGCTGCTTGTCGAGGTGGTTGCGGACAATGTCGTCCTTTTGATCTGAGATTTGAGATTTGAGATTAGAGATTTTCAGATTTTCGCGGATAGCGATGAATTCCATCTCTGGGGTGATGATGCCTTGGCGGGCGTAGTGGAGCTGGGTGACTGGGGTGACGGAGGAAGATGCGGGTTGGAAACCCGCGCTCCTTAGCGGCTGGCGGCGTTCGGCGGTGAGGCCGGGGAACTCGATGAATTTGTTAGCACGCTCGGACTGCGAGGCGTATTCGGCGTGCTTCTCGGTGAGGTAGCCGTTGTCCTGCGGCTGGACGGGGCGGCCGTCGTAGGCTTCGACATCGCCGCGGGCGAGGATCCAATCGCGGCGGAGGGCGGGAAGGCCTTGGTCGGAAGTGCCGGTGAAAGCCGGATCGCCCCAGGGGCCGGAGCAATCGTAAACGCGGACGGGTGCGTTTTTCTCGATGCGGCCGTTGTAGGATTTTGTGTCTGAGAGTGAAATTTCGCGCATCGGCACGCGGACGGACGGGTGGATAGTTCCCCCGACGTAGACACGGGTGGAGGCGGGGAGCTGCGCGAGGGAGGCATCGTGGGAATCAGGAGTAGGAACGCCGGTGGATTCGTCGGTGGAGATCATGGTCGAGTTGCTAGTGTTCAGTTTGGAGATTTCAGGGAAGAAAAAAGGCCGTGCGGGTGATGCACGGCCGGGGAAAGGGAAACTTCGTGGGGTTTCGACTTCCTACGACGGCATGACCCGCATCAGGTTCGGAGGGTCTTTCCCGCGCGTCGGAAAATCTCGGCTCAGCGTTCGAAGAGCACCCCTGTCTGGGTGGAGTCTGTCGTCGCGGGCGGGGAAGTCAAGGGGCTGGAATGACCTCAACGCGGAAGAATTTCCGCAGTCCGTCGATGGGTGAGCTAAACTCAATTGCTGGCGGCGTGGCGGGGCTGCCGCTGCCGGGAACAGGAGACCCAAGCGGTGTCCATGGTTCATTCAGTGAGGGCGTGGACTGGAGTTGGTAAAGGTGACCGTCGAATCCGGGGATCGAGAAGAGGAATGTCGAGCCGTCCGTCTCGGTGGAGAGAATGCGGAGGGCGGAGCGGTCAATGATCGTCCCGCTATTGATCAGGCCCGGGGGCAAGGTGCCGTTCCAATTGATGATGTCGATGAACCCGGTGTTGGTGAAGGTGCCGGAAATGTCGAGGGCTGCATCCCCGATCAGCCGAAGGATTCCGTTGTTGATGGCGTCGGTGGCGATGTGGAGAGTCCCGTTGCTCAATACGAGCGTTCCATCATTGAGTAATGCCTGATAGATCGGGCTGGTATCCGGAGAGGCGAGGGTTTCTCCTTCTGCAATGATCAGGTTGTTCCTGATGTGGAGTATCCCCGAAGCATTGCCGAAGTAATCGTCATCCACGACAAAGGCACTCACCGGGTAGGAGCCGACCGCCGACGGAACCGTATAGGAACCATCGTAGGTCACACTGACCGCGAGGGTGGAGGGGGTGACGGTAATGGTCACCGGCTTCGGAGAACCATCGAAGGCCTGTGAGAGCGCGCTCAGGGTGATCGTGGCCTCTGCTTTCGAAATCTGCAAATTGGCATTGGCCGCGCCGCTGAAATTGGAATCTACCATCGTCGTGGAAACGGCATAGGAACCCGCATGGCTTGGAGGGGTGGATGAGCCGTTGTAAAGGATCTGCACTGGTAAGCCCGGGGGCGTGGTGGTGACTGTCACCGACTTTGGAAGTCCGTCATAAATCTGCGAGAGATCGGATAGGAGAATCGTTGCTTCTGCCGGAGTGATGACGAACGAGCCGGTGGCTTGGCCCGAATAATTGGTGGAATTGATCGAGGCGACCACTGCATAGGTGCCCGCGTTCGTCGGAGCGGTGGTGGAGGCGTCGTAAGTGAACTCGACATCAAGTCCCGCCGGATCGGTCACCGCGGTGACGGATTTCGGCGTGCCGTCGTAGATCTGGGTGAGGCTGCCGATGAGCACGTCGGCGGCGGCCTTTTCGACTTCAAGAACGGCAGTCGTGGTGCCTGTATGGTCGGGATCGTTGATGGTCGCTATAATGGAATAGATCCCAGCGTCGGTGGGAACGGTGGCCGATCCATTGTAGGTAATTTCCACCGGCAGACCCGAGGGGGTGGTAGTGAACGACACGGATCTGGGCGTGCCGTTGTAAATCTGCGAGAGATCGGATAGAAGAATCGTTGCTTCTGCCGGAGTGATGACGAACGGGCCGGTGGCTTGGCCTGAATAATTGGTGGAATTGATCGTGGCGACTACCGCATAGGTGCCCGCGTTCGTCGGAGCGGTGGTGGAGGCGTCGTAAGTGAACTCGACATCCAGTCCCGCCGGATCGGTCACCGCGGTGACGGATTTCGGCGTGCCGTCGTAAATCTGGGTGAGGCTGCCGACTACCATGCTGGCCGCAGCCTTGGCGACCTCGAGGACAGCAGTCGTGGTGCCTGCATAGTCGGGATCGTTGATGGTCGCTGAAATGGAGTAGATCCCTGCGTCGGTGGGAACGGTCGCCGATCCATTGTAGGTAATTTCCGCCGGCAGACCCGGGGGGGTGGTGGTGAACGACACGGATCTGGGCGCACCGTTATAGGTCTGTTGGAGATTAGCCAGGCCGATGATGGCAGGGGCTTTCGCAATCACCTGGGTGTTCACGGCGATGCCCGCGTAAATCGGGCTGATGACGCTGGCGCTGATCTGATAGGTTCCCGGGTGCACGGGAGGCGTTAGATCACCATCATAGGTGATGACCAAAGGCAGCCATCCGGGATCGGGTGTGGCCGTCACCGGGTGTGGATTGCCATCGTAGGTGCCGGTGAGATCGCTGAGGACAATGGTCGCAGGCAGCGGAGGCACGACTTCCAGCGTGATGGTGGCGAAGTTGGACCGCGATGGCGCGCCATTGTCCGTTGCGACCACAACGAGTGAGATCGGTCCAGTTCCCTCGGGGATGTCTGCGGCGACACTGATCAATCCGGCCGAGGACATGCTGAAATAGCCGGCTTCATTGCCACGTGGAAGCGTGAAGGACAATGACTGGCTGGGATCCGCATCGGCTGCGCTGACTGTGCCGATGGGCACTCCGATCGGCGCATGGTGGGCGACCTGAAACGCTGCGTTGTTGACCGCTGGAACCGAGTTGCCCAGGATATCTAGGGAGAGCAGATCGAGGATGAGTCGATCGAGCGAGTTTCGTCCATTGGTGCGGTCGGAATCAACGACCTTGACGATGGTGGAGGTGCCGGTTCCGGTGTCGAATGAAAAGGTCTGAAAGTTTTGATCGTCGGCGGTTTTGGTGACGAGTAATGCGTTGGTGAAACTGCCACCGCCATCCGTCGAAACGGCAAACTGAAAATCGTCGCCTTCACTATTGGTGGTGTGATGGGCCTCCACCCGCAAGGTCGCCGTCCTGCCTGGCGGAGTGGTGAACGTCCAGCGATAGTCGAGCGCTGAGGTTCCCGCTGATGGGACCTCGCGCAGGACCAGATAGTTGTTGTCACTGGTGGAGGCGCTCGCCTGACTTCCCGAAAGAAGCGTGCCGCTGATGAGTGATGGGGCCGCATCAGCGGCGGTCAGGCTGGATCCGGCGACGACGGCTGCGGGAGAAACGGTTAGGCCGAAGTTTCCCGGGACCACGTGACCTTGCCCGTCATCCGCCGAAACCACGATCGTGTAGGGTCCGACTTGGGTGGAATCCGGAGTGCCTGTTAGTTGGCCCTGCGGCGAGACCGACAGCCATGGCGGGCCGGAAACCAGGGCGAATGAAATGACGTCACGCGGATCACTGACAAATCCGGCAATCGATACCGACAGGGCTTGTCCCGCGGTGAACGACCCCAGCATGACGGGGTCTGCGGAGAATACCGGCGGAAGATTGGTTCCCGGCACGGTGATGGTCGCCGGAATCAGAGTTTCACGAGGTGAGAAATGGCTGCCATGTCCGGAGTCCTGGGCACCGATCTGCAGAGAGCTAGTGGAGCCGATCGAAATGTTGGCAATGTTCGCCACGGAGATCACGCCGGTGACGGGATCGATCGAGAAGCCGCCGCGGGGATCGCCTGCGACGATGGCATAGCGGATTTCCTCAAACGGGGAATCCGTGGCAGACACCGGGCCGACCACGCTCTGATTTGCGTAGTCGGATGGAAGGCTGAAGGAATAGGAAGCCGCGCCGAAGGTAGGGGCAACATTCGAGTCGTAAGGCTCGGTATCGGCGTCGTCAATGATGGTGATGCTCGGCATCCAAGGGCCAGTCCACCCGACGGAAAGATGGTCGTTGGCTGTGCCCTCCTTAATGCGGGCTTCGATGAAATAGCGTTGTCCCGCGTTGAGGGTAACCGGCGTCGATGTCTGGCTGGAATAAGTGTTCCAGGATTGGTAACCGGTGAAAGAGGAAACCGAGGCGATCTGGTTGGCATTCGCCGGATTGGAGTTCGTGCTTAATAGCAGCGTGCTGCTTTCGTCCGAGGCGATATGGAAGGTGTAGGATCCGGTGACTGGCGGAATGAGGTAGGCCCGGATGCGAGAACCGTAGTTGTCAGCAAGTTCGGATCCCGAATCGAAGGATGATCGAACCACCAGACGGTCAGGACGGTCTGGATAACGTGATATGGCATAAAGCGAGGAAAGGCTGGTGCCGACGACGTTGTCCCAGAATTCTTGGATGAGGCCGTTGGATGGCGTGAACGAGGAGGCGAGGAGATAGACTTCCAGTGGTCCGGATCCGGAAAGGCCGCTGCCGGCGTTATCAGTGGCGGTTAGGATCAGCGGGATGGAGTAGGCGGAGCTTCCGTTGAGGGCGGCGCGATTCGCCACGGTGACCCGGCCGGTGGCGGGATCGATGGCGAAGATGCCCGCGGAGTTTCCGCCGGTGATGGTCCAGGTGTGGATGTCACCTTGATTCATGTCAGAAACCATCGGGGCGGCGACCGATCGTCCGGCATAGGAGTTTTGATAGAGATTGACCGCGTTTGCCGTGATTTTCGGCACGTAATTCATCCGATGTGGGGAGAGGTAGCGTCCCGGTATGACCTCGCGAGGGAGGATCGTAGTGGTGCCGGATGGGTCCTTGACTTCCCATGCCACGGAGAGGTGGTCGTTGTCGTAGCCCGCCTTGTGCACCGCCTCGATGTAGCAGACCTGGCCTTCAGTTAGTTGAAGGGTCGTTGATTGCTGCGTAGCTGCAAGTGTCCATTGCTGGTAACCGGTGGGGGTCGTGACATAGCACATCCGGGTGGTGGCGGCGGGATTCCCCTGCGGACTGAAATTCAGGTCTGCGGCGGCGTCACCTGCGATCCAGAACTGATAGGATCCGGTGTGCGGGGCGATCAGCCAGGCCCGGACCGTGCTGCCGTAGTTGTCATCCCGTGTCGTCGCGGTGAAATTGAGCAGTTTGACCTCCCTCGAGGGGTTCGTGGGATAGTCAGCGTTTCCAGTTAGATCGCTGACTTCGGAGCCTGGAATACCCTCGTAGATGGTTTGATAGGCGAATCCAGGAGTAACGGAATTCGCTGCGGGGATCACGTTGACGGTGACAGGCAGATCCGCAGCCAGTGCGGGCGTGCCATGGTCCGTGACAAGGATGGTCAACGAATAGGAGGACTGAAGGGTCGAGTCGAGGGTGCCAGCGGTGCTGATGACACCGGACTGGTTAATGGCGAATTTCCCGGAAGTATTGCCGGCGGAGATCGAATAGACTGGGAAATCGAACGAATCCGGGTCGGACGCAGTGACAGTGGCCAGAGCGGTATTATTGACCGTATGGGAAATCGCCGCGATCATCACCGGCCCGGAGATCACGGGTGGTTCGTTGACGTTAGAAAGAGTCACAACAACACGAAGCGCTTCGTTCAGTGAGGCGTTGAGCGAATCGGACACGCTGACGGTTAGGTCCAGTGCCGGAGAGGTGGTCCAATCGCTGGAGAGTGCCTCGTAGTCGAGCTCTGTAGGGGTGGCGACGGTGAGGGCTCCGGTGTCGGGGTCGATGGCGAACGCGGACCCGGTGTTTCCCGCAGTGATCGAGTAGCTTAGGGATGCTGCACCGTGGTTGTTCCGCAGGGTGGGGGTTCCCACGGCCGTTCCGGCAGGAGAGTTCTCCGCTACGGTGAAGCGGTCGGGAATGATCGCACCGGCGATGGTGCCACTGATGGTGTATTGGCCCAGCGATCCGTAGTCGGGGTAGCCGTCGGCCAACGGGGCATCCCGACCGGTGCCATCGACCCGGACGGTATAGTCGCCGGGTGCGAGATTGGCGGCGAGAGTTGCATTGATACCGGCGCTGGGATTATCCACGAGAAGCAGTGAGCCGGTGTCGTCATAGAGAGAAGCGAGAATGTCGAGATTCGGGCCGGTGGTGACGGTGGTCACCGCTAGATTGATCATGCCTCCGGTGGTGGTGAAGCGAAAGGCATCGATATCGCTCCGGGTTTCGATGGTGCCTTGAGTGCTGACCACGCCGGACGGGAAAATTTCCAATAGTGCGGCAGTGCCATGAGTGGCTCCTGCGGCATCCGGACGATAGCCAACATTGTAGCTCGCGGCAATGATCGCGAGATCATCCTGGGGCTGATTGGCTGATAGATAATCGCCTTTTGACCACTGGGAGAGCTTTTTGTAGTAGGCGGCCCCCATGATCGGTGCCCAGCCGACCGGATCGGAACCATGGCCGAGATAGTAACCCTCCGGCGGGGAATACCTGCCATCATGGTATAGTCCGAACGTGTGGCCGATTTCATGGGAAATGACTTCCGCCGCATTTTTTCCCGACGCATAGAACGACCAGCAGGGGATGTCTCCGGCCATGGCGAACGATCCGATCCAGGCCACCCCTCCGGATCCCGGTGCGGCGGTGGTGGTGGGAGTGATGATGCAGCGCTGGCGTGATGTTTCGTCTGCGTTGAGAAAGACTTGGAGATCGGTAGTGATGTTGAGATTGAACGGGGCAAAGTCCTCGCAGACTCGGACCCAGACATCCTTGATGGTCGTATTGGAAACGTTGGGGGAGGCCGCGTCAAAATTTCCCCATCCTTCATGGGGGCCGGCTTGACCGTCGAAATCCAGATAGATCACCCCGAGGGACCCGGGGCGGCTCTGCAGCGGAATGATGCCGTTCTGATAGGGTGGGATGGGAATCGAGGTCGGATGGTCTGCCGGGATCTCCGCGGGCTCCGCCGACTCTTCAGGAGCCTGACTGTAGCTGCGGCAGATCACTTCATCGACAGGCATTTCCGCCAGCAGCGATGTGTACCCGAGTCCTGGCTCCACGCGGAAGGCGGTCGCCTCCTGGTCAATGGCGACGGCTCCGACGACCGGGCCGGTGGGGGCCCCTTTCGGTTGGATGCTGAAGAAAAATTCACCCTTCCCCGGCGCGGTCAGGTGACCGGTGACACCAACAGGGGATCCGTCTTTGGCGCGATGGCGATGATCGATGATCCCTTGGACACTGCGACCATCCGGCAAGGAAAATGAAACGGCATCTGGCCCGGTGACGAGGGCGGCGACAAATTCGGTCCTGATCGGCAGGATCCTGCGTCGCGGGGTAGGCGCGGTGGTGGTGGTGGCAGAATTGGCGGTTTGAGGCGGCGGTGGGCTGGCCGGCCCCTTTGCTTCGCCTTTCCGAGGCGAAGCGGAAAGCTGTGCCAAGGGAGTCTTCGCCTGCAAACTGTTTCCGCTTTCAGGGATGGCGGTCTTCTCAGTCCTCGATCCCGGACCGGCAGATTCAACCTTGGCGGGCTGTCGATGGGTGCAAAGAACCCATACGATCGCCATTAAAATGGCAAACGCAAGCGACGCGAACTTCCTGGGGGGGATTGCAGTCAAACGATAATGAATATTTCCCCAAAATTATTGAAAATCAAGTATCAAGAAATGCCTCGAACGGGAGCACGGGAAAACTGGCACCTATTGAATACATGCCGGTTTTCGAGTTTTCTGGTTTTCTCGGGAAGCGTAATGCTCAGGCGATTGCGCCGTTGAAACCGTTCGGGAAGAAGAGGCCGCTGGTTGCGTCGATTTCACCGTAAACGATGTCGAGCACTTGGCGAGTCGAGGCCGATCAGAGTACCGAGGGCATTGAAGCTGTTGAGCAGGTCAATTTTCGGTCGAGCGACACTATTTCCTCCGTCAGCAGGTGCTGTCGCAGGAGTATTCACGGTCCGGCAGCCCATCCACGGTCCACCCGCTTTTCCGGCTTCAATCCTGCGCGAACAACTTTCTGCCGAGTTTGCCAATGATTGACGCCACCGATAGCACGTCCTTGGAAGTCTCGTCGCTCCGGCAGTAGATGCCGAAGGTGAATGCTTCCGGTAAAAGGAACTCAAAGGTCCTGACATGAGCCAGTTCCGCCCCCTCGTCACCTAACCGGAGCATGGCGTCGCCGGGGGCGAGTAGCACACCGAGTCCGGCGATGGCAGCTCGCGCGGCATCGGCCTCTGAGGTGAATTCCACCGAATTCGGAGGCAACATGCCGTAGGCTTGTTCACACCACATCGCCAGCGAGGCCCCGAAGCCGGTCACCACTCCGTCGTCCGGCATCAGCACACTGGTCCGCAGGATTTCCGGGAAACTGAAATTGTAAGCATCAAACGGATAGAAATCGGGGTTCCAAGCCACGGTGATCCCGCGCTCCTTGCGGATAGGAGCTTCCTGGATTCCTTCGGTCATGCCAGTCCGCAGGAAGCGCCCGGCGATGACGACGTCGTATTGGTTGGATTCAAGCGCTTCCGCCCAGTTTTCCGCCATTTCGCAGACGATGGGCGAGACGTCTGGGGGGAAACCGACCTGCGGAAACTCGTTCCGCAGAACCGATCCAAACCACGACCGGTCAATGCCCACCAGAACCTCATGATCCATCCGGCGCCTGATCTGTTTCATGCCGTCGATGAATGTTAGATAGGCCTCGCAGACCTCGTTGGCCCGTTCGAGAAACTGAATGCCTGCCGTAGTGAGGCGTGTTCCCGTACTCGAGCGCTCCAACAGAAGCAGCCCGACTTCGTTCTCGAGCTTGCCGATCATCATGCTCACGGCGGGCTGTGAGATTTTCCACCGCCGCCCGGTTTCCGTGAAACTCCCCGTTTGCGCGAGATGACGGAAGACCAGAAGGCTGCTCAGATCGATATCCATCGTTTCAGGAAATGGATGCGCCTTGCAGACGGGGCAGGAGTTCTGAGTAGGGATGATGCTTCCTCAATATCGCGCAAAACCGGTAGCCAGGCCAGCCGGACCCGGCGACGTGTCGCGCGGTGGTTTCGTGTTCAAGAAGAAGCCCGTCATCTGGCGGTGCCACGCCGGATGCTAGCGCTAGAACACCTCCCCCCTTGGCTCCGCAGGCGTGGAGTGCCGCCAGCACTTGGGAAGCCGCCTCACCTTCGCCCGCCTCGCAGATCCACCACTTGCCCTTCGGCAACTGTGTTGGATTGTCAGGGATTTTGCCGCGGTAGCTGCTTCCTGGCAGAATCCGCCATGGAACTGGGCCGAGATCGACGAGATCCAGCCGGTCCGACGTGCTGAGACCCACGCCGAAATAGACATCGCACTCGGCGTTCAGCAGCGCCGTACGGAAGCGTTTGGTTTCGATCCTGAGGAAACACGGGCGGAAGCTGTCAGAAATCTGCAAGCGGCCCAGCAAATCGGTGAAAAGACCGCCTTTGAAAAACTCGCCGGCGGCCGCGAACCTGAGAATCCGGCCTTTCTCGTGCAAGCCGCGCACGGACTCGCCCAGACGGCGCAAACTGCGGGAAAGAGGAGTCATCTGACCCAGCAGGCCCCGCGCGAATGGCGTCGGCTGCTGGCTGCGGTCGGCGCTCTCCTCGAACAGCGGCCGACCCACTACTTTTTGGAAATCCTCACAGACCCGTTTGACGTTTGCCCGGGTGCTCCTCAGTTCGAGCGCGGCGTTCGCGTAGGATTCCTCCTTACAGACGGCCCGGAATACCTCGAGTTGCCGCAATGTGATGTGAGGCAATCCTCCAAGTTCGGGCAGCTTGTCTGGTGACGCTTCTTTCATCCGATATGGCCGTCAATGTTCAACGAAAGCGCTTTGTTTCAAGGGATTTCTTCATCCAGGACACGGAATTCCAGCCTCCGGAAATTTAATGAAGGAAATTCTTGATTCGTTTGCGGGAATCCCCAAGGGTCCGCCCGTGCACGGGGCGTAGCTCAGCCTGGTAGAGCGCCGCGTTTGGGACGCGGATGTCGTCAGTTCGAATCTGGCCGCCCCGACCACTTCTTTCCCAGCGGAATGCGTCGTTTTGCAGGCTCTGGGCGACCCCCTCAAGTTTTAGGGAAAGGTCACTTGAAACTTCATTTCTCGCCCTGCAAGGTCCGCCCGTGATACCAAACGTCCTCGCCGAACGCTACGCCTCGCCCGCCCTCCAAGCCATCTGGTCCGCCGAAGGGCGTATCGTGTTAGAGCGTGAATTCTGGATCGCCGTGATGAAGGCCCAGCGCGATCTCGGACTGGATGTCCCGGCCGAATCCATCGCCGCCTATGAAAAGGTGAAGAACAGCGTCGATCTCGCTTCGATCATGGCGCGGGAGAAAATCACCTGCCACGATGTGAAGGCCCGCATCGAGGAATTCAACGATCTCGCCGGCCACGAACAGGTCCACAAGGGCATGACCTCGCGGGATCTCACGGAAAATGTCGAACAGCTCCAGGTTTACCTCTCGCTGCTCATCATTCGCGACAAGACGGTCGCCACACTTCGACGTTTCCGCGAACGCTCCGAGCAATGGAGCGATCTCATCCTCACCGCCCGCACCCACAACGTCGCCGCCCAGCCGACAACGCTTGGCAAACGCATTGCCATGTTCGGCGAGGAACTTTTGAGCAGCCTGCATGCCCTTGATGCGGTCATCGCCGGATACTCAGTCCGTGGGCTCAAAGGTGCGGTCGGCACTCAAATGGACCAGCTTTCTTTGTTCGAGGGAGATGCCGCGAAAGTGGCGGAACTGGAGCAGCGCGTCGTCGCCCACCTCGGCATGCCTGCCGTGTGGATCAACGTCGGTCAGGTCTATCCGCGCTCGCTCGATTTTCGGGTCGTTGCAGCGCTAACAGACCTTTGCTCCGGCCCTTCGTCCTTCTGCAAGACCCTGCGCCTAATGGCGGGAAACGAGACCGCCAGCGAGGGATTCGCTCCCGGACAGACCGGTTCCAGCGCCATGCCGCACAAGATGAACTCGCGCTCCTGCGAGCGGGTGAACGGCTTCCACGTAATCCTCAAAGGCTATCTCGCAATGGCCGCCGGACTCGCAGGCGACCAATGGAACGAAGGCGATGTTTCCTGCTCGGTCGTCCGCCGCATCATGCTGCCGGATTCGTTCTATACCATCGACGGCATGTTCGAGACCTTTCTAACTGTCCTCGATCAAATGGATGCCTACGAGGCTGTCATCAATGCGGAAACCGCCCATTATCTACCATTCCTCATGACCACCACCATCATGATGGAAGCGGTGAAATCCGGCGTTGGCCGCGAGACCGCGCATAAGGCGATCAAGGAGCATGCCGTCGCCACGGTAAATGATCTGCGCCAAGGGATCATCGACCGCAACGACCTAATCGAACGTCTAGCAGACGACTCCCGCCTTGGGTTATCGCGCGATTTCCTCGACGCCATCCTCGCCAAGGGGGACAGCGAGTCGGGTGCCGCAAAGGCGCAGATCGCCGTGTTCGCCGCCGCGGTTAGAAAATTGGAAGCGGCAAGTCCCGAAGCTGCTGCTTACGGGCCGGGCTCGATTCTGTAAGGGGAGTTGATCTCTGGTCAACTCGGCCAATGGGATGAGAAAGTGATAGAGCTTCGCGCTTTTCTTTCGCGATTCATTGGCAAGGTGGACCGGAGATCCACCCCCCTTATAAGCCCACCGCTTTCAGTGGCAGCTGTTGCACCGGTAGGGAGGGCGGACACTTTTGTCCGCCTGGACGATGGAGAGCGAAAGAGATGAGCTTCGCGCTTTCGCTTTCTCCACACATCGAAAAGTGGACCGGAGATCCACCCCCCTTATGAGCAGCCCTCCACGAAAAATCGCGGAGGCAGCCATAGGCCGCCTCCGCGCTCCGGGGAGGGAAGGGGGAAGCTTAGATAAATTCGTTGAGCAGGCCTTCTATCATTTCCTGACGACCGCTGGCGACCATCGGTTCGCCGTTGGCGAGGGCGTATTTTTCAAGTTCGGCGAGGGTAGTCTTGCCGCCCTCGACTTCGGCTCCGACGCCGCTGTCCCAAGTCTTGTACCGCTCCGAGATGAATTGCTCGATGCGTCCGTCGGCACGGATGGCGGCGGCGGTCTTGAGGCCACGGGCGAAGGCATCCATGCCGACGACGTGCGCGTGCACCAGATCCACGGGTTCCCATGATTCACGGCGGCGCTTGGCGTCGAAGTTGAGTCCGCCGGTGGTGAAGCCGCCCATTTTCATTAGGACCAGCATCGTGTGAGTCGTTAGATAGAGATCGGTCGGGAACTGGTCGGTGTCCCAGCCGACGTTGAGCGTGCCCATATTTGCATCGATGCTGCCAAGCGCGCCGGCTTCGTAGGCGACGGTGAGTTCGTGCTCCATCGTGTGGCCGGCGAGGGTGGCGTGGTTGGTCTCGATATTGAGCTTGAAATGCTCTAGCAGATCGTATTCGCGGAGGAAATTGAGACAAGCGGCTGAGTCAGAATCGTATTGGTGGGTCGTCGGCTCTTGGGGCTTGGGCTCGATGTAGAACTGGCCGGAGAAGCCGATTTCCTTTTTATAATCCACCGCCATGTGGAGGAAGCGAGCGAGGTGGTCGAGTTCGCGCTTCATGTTCGTGTTGAGCAGCGTGGTGTAGCCTTCGCGGCCACCCCAGAAGGTGTAACCTTCACCGCCGAGACGGTGGGTGACTTCCATGGCCTTTTTCACCTGGGCAGCGGCATAGGCATAAACCTGGGCGTTCGGGCTGGTCGCAGCCCCTTGCTGATAGCGCGGGTGGACGAAAAGGCAGGCGGTGCCCCAGAGGAGTTTCTTGCCGGTGCGCTTCTGTTCCTCTTCAAGCACGTCGGCGACGGCATCAAGCGCCTTGTTCGACTCTGCGAGAGTCGCGCATTCAGGGGCGACGTCGCGGTCGTGGAAGCAGTAGTAGTCGAGTCCGACTTTCTGCATGAAGTCGAAGAACACGCGGGCCCGGTTCTGGGCGTTGGCGATGGAATTCGATCCGTCATCCCATGGGTGGGCGGCGGTACCTGCTCCAAACGGATCCGCACCGGTGCCACGCATCGTGTGCCAGTAGGCGCAGCCGAAGCGGAACCACTCGGCCATGGTCTTGCCGGCGACGATCTCGCTGGCGTTGTAGTGCTTGAACGAGAGCGGGTTCTTGGAACCAGGGCCTTCGTATTTTACGGTGTCACAGGGAAATACACTCATCAGGGTTGCTAGATTTGGGTTATGGTTCGGAGTCGCACCACCGGGGCGACGCTTTCAAACTACGCGAAATTTCGCTCGCCCTGCTACCGCAAATTACGGTAGCTTGTTGATGAAATGCGACAGTGGAATTCGGAAAACTCCAAGCGGATCGCGGTCGTGCAATCACCGGTGAACGTGCGGCGGTTGACGCCCGGACTCTCCCCTTTCGCCGGGATGGGTTACGATTTTTGGATCATCGATCTCTATCGGCAACCGGACCTCCTGCTTGCGAGCCTGCGGGAATGGAAACCCGGCGCGATCATTACGGAATGGCATCCGGGGCTCACCGAGAGACTGGTTGAGTTGGCTTGTCCGGTCGTGATCGTGCCTTCGGACCAGCCGATCCCCGGGGTGGCCTGCGTGGACATCGACGATGTGGCCATCGGCCGTCTCGCGGCGGAACATCTCATCGCCCGGGGCTATCAGAATTTCGCGTTCGTGGGCCGGGGTGACGCTCACTATGCCAAGCAGCGGTTGCAAGGGTTCCAATCGGTCGTCGGCGAGGTGCCGGTTTACTGGGAGGAATTCCGCGACTGGCGTCAGTATGATGAATACTGGCGGGATCCGGACGAGGACATGGTTGGCTGGCTCACCAATCAGCGGACGCCGGTGGGAATTTTCACCGCCCACGATCCGACCGGTCGCCACGTTCTCGAAGCGGCGGCACAGGCCGGACTTGAGGTGCCATTTTCAGTCGGAGTGATCTCGGCAAATGACGATGAAACGGTGTGTGAAATGGCCAGGCCCGGACTTTCGAGTATTCGCCTGCCTTGGCATCGCTTGGCGGCGGAGGCCGTCCAGCTGATCGAAGCGATTCTGGCCGGTAATACGCCGGATTCGCCGGTTCTGGTCCAGCCTCTCGATATTGTCGCCCGTGGTTCGAGCTCCTACGAAGCCGTGAACGATCCTTTAGTTCGACGGGCCATGGGAATCCTGGTCGAACAAATTTCAACCATCCTAACGGTGGAGGAATGGGCCGCGAAGACCGGGGTGTCCCGCCGGGTGATGGAACGCCGTTTCCTCGCGTCACTCGGCAGATCTCCCCACGTCGTGATCCTTCACGAACGGGTGGAACGGGCGAAAAAGCTGCTGGCGACCACCGGACTCCCGGTCGCCGCCATCGCCGAGCGCTGTGGTTTCCAGAGCAACGAACGTCTCACGGTGAATTTCCGCGACGCTGTCGGGATTCCTCCTGCCAAATACCGCCGCGATTCCCGCGATCGGCACTACTGACCGCCACGTCTAACTCCTGAAACCCTGCTTAGCATCCGGCTCCCCTGCGGGATGGTCACTCCCACCGCCCCGAAATATCGCCTCGCGGATAACCAAAAGGTAACCAGATGAAGCCCTTTATTCGTGCATTTTGGTGCACTTTGAGGAAATGCCTGTTTCGTTAGGCCCTATCCTACAACCCTTTAATTGTAAGAGTTTTAAGTGGCGGAGAGGGAGGGATTCGAACCCTCGTACGGTTACCCGTAGCCAGTTTTCAAGACTGGAGCCATAAACCACTCGACCACCTCTCCGGTGTGTTCGCCCTAAGTCTCTTAGGGATTTCTGCCTTTGTTGGAATCATACCTGAATGATACCACTACAAGACGCACTGCAATGCTATGAAACAAGAATCAACCCGTTGGGAAGCTACCGCAACTCCCGAACTTTACGCCCGGCAACGCGATGGCGGTTTTTAGGCATGGATCACTTTGAATGGCAAGCGTTCTTGGCGATCTCTCAAAACGGATGAGCTCAGGGAGGCTCAGAAGCTTCCCAGGGATGCAAGCAGGCCGGACAAGGCACTGCTGGGTTGCCACCGACATGTAGCGCGCTACCGCCGGGAGCGCATGCCAAAGGAACGCGAAAGATCAGCCCAAGGGAAGACCGTCCAGGCTCTCCCTGGCATCCAGCTTTCGCTCCCCTTTGACATGCGGCCTGCGGCGAGGCCGCGCCACCTTACCACGATCGCAACTCTGCATCCTCCCGCGCAGGGTTCTCTTCCTCCTCAATTTCAGCGTTTCCGAATTTCAGATTTTCAGCTGTTACCTCACGAACTTGCCAAACAGCTTCAGCAAGGGAAACCACTCGTCCTTGGTGAAACTCACGATCTTCTCCCAAGGATCCAGCCCCCGCTTCTCCGCCAGCGCCGCTGCGGTGGAATCGTATTTTCTATGGGAGTTGCAAAACTCATTCCAGCGTATCGACTGCCACGGTGGATATCCAGGAAATCAAGACCGAAATTGAGGCTCTTCCCGCCGAGGAAAGAAAGCGTTTGGCCGCTTTTCTTGTCTCGTTGCGGCACAAGGATCTAGCTGACTATCGAACCCAAATGGCTCGAAAGATCGACGACAACAATCCTGAAAACTGGGCTACGCTCGCAGAACTCGATCAACGCCTCGAATCCTAAGCCATGCACTATCGGCTCCTGATCTCGATTGAAGTCGTCGAATTTCTCGAACGGCTACCATCGAGAAACCGGAAAGTCCTTCGCCGCGCCATTGCAGACATC
>JBBQDJ010000018.1:0-16816 GCA_038319595.1 Verrucomicrobiales bacterium | reverse complement strand
CATCAGGCGGTGCCTTTCCTTGAAGCCATTGAAGACGATGCCGGAGATTTGGGTGTCGTCTTCTTCGAAGATGTCGAGGGTGCGGCGGATCGCGCCTTTGGGGACATATTCGGCTAAGACGACGAGGCAGACGTTGTCGGCGAGGGGTGCGATGGTGCGGGTGTCCGACACGGCGAGGATGGGAGCAGTGTCGAGAACGATCACATCATAGTCGCGGCAGGCCTGCGCGAGGATTTTCTTGAGGTGGCCGGTATTGAGGAGTTCGCCGGGGTTGGGGGCGCGCTTGCCAGAGAAGATGACGTGGAGGTTGTCTGCGCCGACATCGCGCACGATGACTTCCTCCAAGGAGGCTTGGCCGGCCAGCCATTCGGTGATGCCGGGGCCTTGCTCGGAGCGGATCCGACCAAAGACCCGGTGAATGGATGGCTTGCGGAGATCAAGATCAATCAAGAGGGTCTTACGCCCCTGGCCGGCGGCAGCGAGTGCAAAGTTGGTGGAGATCAGGGACTTGCCCTCACCGGGAAGGGCACTGGAAAACATGGTGACCTTGCGTTTGCTCTCGTCGCCCAACAAGGAGACGGAGGCTCGGAGGATGCGGAACATTTCCGCGAAGTTAGTGGCTAAGGTGCCGGGCCGGAACAACAGGTGGGGATCCCATGAATCCTGAAGGCTTGAGGCCGGGGCGAGCGGGCCCTGTTTGGAGGCCGCACGGATTGCCTGGCTGAGGTGGCGGAGTTCGATTTCCGAAACGGCGCAGAGCACTGGCAGGCCGGACTCTGCTTCGACCTGGGCGACGGTGTGGAACTTGTTGTCGAGGCGCACCAGGAAGAACGCGAGCAGGGTGCCGAGAGCGAGTCCGCCAGCGGCACCTCCGGCATAGACTTTATTTGCCACCGGCGAGATTGGGCCACCCGGCACCCGTGCAAAGCTACTCACTTCGACACCGGATTCCTCGCCTTGGCGGTTGACGTTGGATTCCTCAAGCCGGGTGAGCATGGAATTGAAGACCGTCATCTGGCTGGCGGTCTCGCCTTTCAACACGCCGATGCGTGCCAACATCAATTGGCGCGCCACGCGCAGGCGGGCTTCAGGATCTACGCCGGCAGCACGAATTTCTGCGAGGGAGGTCTTCCAATAGGCGGCGTCCGCGGGAGAGGCCACCGCACCGTCGAACTCCTCCATGAAACGGGCTTTGAGGCTGGTCAACTCACTCGTTGCAGCGATCATCTTGGGATGCTTGGGCAAATAGCGGCGGCCCAATTGTGCACAGACGGTTTCCATGGAGTCCAAGGCGGTGTGGATTTCCAGCGCCCGGCCGTAAGTGGCGAGCGCGCTCTCGGCGGCCTGAAGTTTCGCCCGGGCCTCTTCGGACTGCTTGAGCAAGGTCTCGGTCTGACTGCTGCGGCCCTCTGTCAAGGTGCCTGCGATCTCCGCCATGTATTCACGGGCGATCGCGTCGGCCAGGTTTTTGGCGACTTCTGGCACCGGATGTTCGAAGGAAATGTCGAGCAGGCGGGTGCCGCGGCGGATTGAAATACTCATCCATGACCCCAGCCATCCGGCCAAGGCCGCCGGAGCAGGGGCTGCGGTCTTGGTCGCAGCGTCGCCGCCGGATGGGGAAGTTTGGTTTTTCTCCGAGCGGTGGATCCAACTTCCAAGCCATTCCGGCACCCAGTCCACTTCCTGAGGCATCAGGCCGGGAAGTGACCTTACGTCCACGCGCGAGGCCACCTTCTCCAACAGATCGAAGCGCCGTATCCTTTCGGCCACCGTGTTGAGGCCTTCCATCGTGCGCATGTCGATTTCCTCAACCTGGTCCCGGCCCATCACGGAGGCGGTCTGTTGTTTGATCAACAAGGTGGAGGTGGCCGAGTATTTCTTGGGTGCCTTCGATAGGTAATAGGCCGCTCCCAAGGTTCCCAAAATCAAGCCTAGAGAAATCCAATACCATCGTCCCAGCAGATCCAGGACAAGGCGCTTGGTTTTGATCGAACGATCAGGACCCGCACTGGATTCGATGAAGTCATCCTCCTGATCAAAATCATCCGTCGTGGTGGAGTGTGGGGTGCGGCGGGAACTCATCGGTGGCAAAAATCGCAATTTGGAGGTGGTTGGAAGAACGAGCGGATCGCGGTCGGTTCTTTCTAGAACAGGCGTTCGGCGACGGTGACGATATCACCGGGCTGGAGCAGGAATGGCCTATCGCCGCGTTGGGAGATACTGGCGTAGTCCACCACGCTGATGGTGCCTTTTCGGTTGATCGTGACTTTCTTGGGGTTGGCGAGTTCAGTCAATCCCCCGGCAAAGGCGATGGCAGAAACTAGGTCAAGGCGGCCATCGACTGGAAAGGCGAGCGGTCCTTGACGTCCGACCTGGCCGAGGATCGTTACCGCCTTGCCGACGAAGGCGCTTTGATTGACGATGATCCGATCGCCGGAAGCTAACTTGACCCGGCCGTCGGCACCGCTGACGATGGAGCCCATGCTATAGGTGGCCTTGGATCCCGAGTTGCGGACGAGCGTGATGGAGTTGGCATCCGCATTGGGGGAGAGCCCGCCGGCCGTTGCCATTGCGGTAGCGAGGTCCAGTTGGCCGGTGATGGGGATGGGGATTTGGCCCGGGGTCATGACCGCGCCGATGACCGAAATGTAGTCGGTAGTGTATTGCAGGACCGTGAGGGTGAGCTTGGGATCCACCAGATAGTCCTTGGCATACTGGCTGCGGATCTCTGCGGCCGCGGCTGCGACGCTCATCTCGCTGATCTTGATCGAACCGATCAAGGGGAATGACGCATGCCCGGTTTTCAAAATTCTGACCTCACCGGAAAGATCCGGCTCCTGATAAACCTCCAGCCGGATAATATCATTCGCCCGCAAGATATAGGTATTGTCTTCTGGAGGGGCGTTTTGAGCACTGGCAGTCCATACCGCGCATGCGAGAAGGAAGAATTGGCGGATTATAAATGAATGACTCATACGTGGGCGAGAGCGGGAGGAAGGAAGTTCAGGAAGATGGTTGATTCATTGACGATCCAAGCTTCCGCAAGCAAGGCACCGAGCAGCGGAGGCGGGCTGCATCGCGGCTGGGTTCAGCTGAGACCGGAGGTGATAAGCAGACGCGGTGTCAAGTGCCAGAACAAAAGAAAGTTACCCGAATAATGCTAACATGGATTCTTCTCCGGAATTCATTGTGGAGGGTCTTTCCATGATCAGGAATTCCCTAAAAGGATCGTGAGAGGCTGAATCCAACCCGGAAGGAGTTCCATGATTGGGCGGCTGACCCGTTATTCTGGTCGCTGTAGTTGAGGAAAAGACTCGCGTTGCAGGAGTTGGCGAAGATGGGCATCCCGACGGAACTGTCAAAACTCAGGTAGGTCGAGTCCGGGCTGGAGGTGGTGACGGAATTGGGTCCTTGGAAGACGTTGTTTTGAAGGGAAGCGCCGAGGTTCAATTGTGCGCGGCGAATCTTACGGTTGTAGCCCAAGCGCAGCGAGGTGATTTCTTGGAATTGTCCGGCGATTCCCGGGTCTGCCCTCACGTTCCGGAAGAAGGAGAGGTTCATCCCCCAGAGCGCGGAGGCGCGGTAATCGAGGCCGATGTTGGCGGAGGTCGTGGGATCTGCGTTTTGACCATCCCCATATTGTGAGAATTCCAGCCCCACGAGCGAGTTCAGCGAGACCTTTTTGCTGAGCTTGTAGTTGACGGTGAGAGTGGGGCCGATCGAAGTGAGATTTTGTTGGGTGCTACCGCCGTTGACGCTGTAGCTGATTCCCGGGCCGAACTCGGTGAGTGATGAGTAGCGCCACAACGCGGAAATCCCGCTACTGAATGATTCCGTATTCGATGAGTTGTCTCCCGATGCGCTCGTCAAACTCTGCGCGAAATTACCGGTGAGGGTGGTTTTCGGGCTGATCCGGTAGCGGGCGGATAATCCGTAATTGACGCTGACCTGGTTGACGACGGCACCGTAGTAGCGATTCGCTCCGCTGCCAAAATTCACTCCGAGGTTCAAGCCGGCACTGAGCGGACCACCCTCGTAGTTCAACGAGGCTCCGGCATTTTGATTGTAGCCGCTGAGTTCGGTTTGACTGAAATACTGATTGTATCCGCCGGTGTAGAGGGCGCCATAAGTCCAGTCCGAGGCTTTGGACTTGTAGGCGATGGTGCCACCCAGTGTCAGGTAGAAGTCACCCTCACTGCCCCCTGTCCCCGATGCGGTCGTGCTGTATCCCTGTGAGGGATTGGTGTCATAAGTTCCTGACAGTGAGATGGCCATTCCCAAGCCGTCCAAGAGCGTGGTGGCGAGGCCGTTGTCAAGCGTGAGGCTGCTCGGGCCTTGGGCAAATCCGCTGGGCACTCCACCCGGCGCGACTTGATACTTGGACATGCCGATCGGACCACCGAGATTATTTACGAAATCCCCGGCGCTGGGCGCGCGGTTTTCCGGTGGACGTTCCACCGATCCAGTGGTGGGTGCGAAATTCGCGAAATTGGCATCGACCGGGTCCGGCAATTGGACGCCGTATTGGGGCAGGGGGGCGTTGGGGTCGGTTGGCTGATCTGATGAAATCGGACTCACGATGCCAAGCGGCTGGATCGGAATCAAATAGGGAGCAGGAGGCGGCGTGGTGCCGCTGAGCGAGGAGTCCCAACTGAGTTTGTCCGACAGGGGAGTTGTCGTCGGCGATAGCCGAGCAAGTGTCGGGCCAGTGGGAAAACCGAAGGGCGGTTGAATCGGGGGTAGCAAGGGTTGAGCGCTGGTGGCTCCAAACGCCTGATTGACCTCACCGGGGCTTTTTGGCGCTCCCGCGATATCCTCGCATCTGAGGGATGGGGCGCAAATGACTCCAAAGCTCCAGTAAAGCGCGGGTCTCAAGGATCGGCAGCGGAGTGGGATCGCGGTGGAGGAGGAGAAAACCATGCGTCTCGGGGTATCGCCAATTCAACGACTGACGCCGCAGAATTTGGATCACCGCCGTTAAATGTCAGTAAAATTCTAATTCGTGTTTTCGTCGTCGCAGCGCGAAGGGCATGGAGAACCGAAGGCGAAACGGATCGTTTGGAATTGCGAATGGATCTGTCGCGAGAAACACAGGAATTCATAAAATTGACATTCTTTGCAACTGGCTGAGCCTGAGGGTGGCTTTGTGACGTCTTGGTCATGCAGCGGTTTAGAGATTGACCTGAAGCACCGGTGTGAAATCTTGCCCGCAGATTTCCCAATAGGTTTGCGTTAGTTCCAATGCCAATTGAGAAGCATTTGAGCCGGCAAATGCCATGGCCTCTGAAATTGTAGCAGCGACAACGGGAAACGCTCATCACGAATTTCTTTAACTCGTTCAGGAAGCCTCCGTCGTCAGTCATCGAATCCACCTGAAAAATGAAAAATCTGGAAGCCATGCCGGCCCGACGAAATACCTGCCGTCGCAAGCCGCTGAATTTTAGTATGCCACGAAAGCGCGCCCGAGAAACTGATTCATTCGCCAATGCATTGTCTTTGATGATCCGATTTTTTCGCCAACCGTTCGTTTGCTGCCTGCGGACCGGCCGCTCATTTGCCTTTGGAGGATTGCTGATTTCGCCGATCGCCACCGCCTCGGCATTGCCCGCCACGGTGACTCTCGGAAATCTTTCGCAAACCTACGATGGCTCCGCCAAAATTCCGGACGTGGCTACGCTGCCTATTGGGCTTCCGTCGCAGATCGTCTACCGAAACCTCAGCCCGAACGCTCCGCCACCGGTCAGTGAGGTGGTTTACAATGACTGCCCCAATCCATTGGCCCTGTCCTATTTAAGCTACAGCTTCCACGGCCAAAGTCTCACGGCACTTGGCAATTACATTCAGCTGGGAGCCACGGCTCGCAAAATCGAATCCTGCGACACCATTTTGGTCACATGGGCGAAAGCCTCGGATTGGCCGGCGCTCGCGGCGGCCAATCCCGCCGGCTACTACCATCCGATCACGCTCTTCATCTACGAGGTGAAATCCACCAACGATCTGGTTTTCCGCACGGAGGCCACCCAAAGCGTTCTCGTTCCGTGGAAGCCGATTATCAATCCGGACGGTTCTCCGAACAACAACAACGGCTTCGCTTTCCAAGCCAATATCCCTTTTCCCAGCGGGATCATCCTTCCGGAGCGGGTTCTGGTCATGGTGAGCTACAACACTCAAGCTGCCGGGTTTTCCCCCACGGGGAGCGACGGTCCCTACAATTCCCTCAACGTGGCGCTGAAGAACACTTACAATATTGCGCCTGTAGGTGCCGATGTGAATGCGGACTTGGTTCTGCAGATCCGAAATGGAATCTGGTATTATCCCTCTTCCGGCTGGACCGCCACAAGCGCCCCGATGGTCCGCCTGAATGCCAGTTCCGAAGAAACCATCACTCTGCCGACGAATGCCGCAACCTGGCGGGCGACTGCCAGGGTTTCCAACGCAGATTACGACGGCACGGCCAATGCCATCCTCACGATCCAGCCCGCTGTGGCGACCGTCACACTGGATCATCTGACGCAAGTCGCGGACGGCACACCGAAATCCGTCGCGGTCTCCACCTCTCCACCGAACCTTCCCTGGCTCACGACTTACGGTGGTTCGACATCTCTGCCGACAGCGATCGGGAAGTATGCGGTGCACACTGTCATCACGGATCCAAACTACCAAGGGCTCGCGGACGGCGAGCTTTGGCTCGGTAACAATTTCCAATCATGGATCAGTCCGTGGGTGGTTAGTGGATCGATTCCAGCAAGCGCCGTGGGCGGCAACGAGGATCCCGATCAGGATTCTATCTCCAATCTCATGGAGTATGCCTTGGCTTTGAACCCTTCCACGGCGAACCACGGATTACCGGATCTCGGATTGCCGCGCGCGGACTACTCGTCCGGGCAGCTTTCCATCATCTATCGGAAAAACCTAACAGCGACCGATCTGAACTATCAAGTGGAGGTCGCCGTGGAACCCGGCAACATGGAATCGTGGTTTCCAGCGATCTCTACAAGCGAAGTCCTCGCCACCGAAGGCTCGGTGCAAACGATTCGGACTACTCTTCAAGCTCCGACGACGGATCCCAGGCATTTCCTCAGATTGAAAGTGACGCGCCAGGGTTCGCCCTGACCCTAGGCTTGGCCTGCGAGGAGTCTGAAAATTCAGCCAAGAAACTGAAATGGACTGCAGGATGCACCCCAAGGGCATCGCAAACGCAGGCGCACATTGATTTAAGAAAGAGAAATGAACCGCAGAGGTACACAGATGGACATTGATTTTAAGAATCTTCTGAAGAATCCCAGCTTCACTCTGAGGCTGAAACCGACAATCGATGCAACTCTTTGATTATCTGCGTTAATCCACGTCCATTTGACGAAGTCTTTGAATCAGTTAGTTCGTCCATGTCCGCTGCGCTCCCATTGCGGTTCGATTTTCCTCTTCATGTAAGATACTTTTGAACCCGCTCTGGCTGAGGGGTGGAATGATGAATAATTGAGTGTGGAATGGAGTGGACCGTGGCGGTGGATTGCATCCGCCCAGCCCACGTTTCCCAAAAATCGCTTCTGCACCCTATCCGATCGTATCCAGTTGAATTGGGCATGGCGGTTGGAAACCGCCGCCACGACTTCCCGGGCGAAACTTTCAAGTGAGGCGGGAGGGGGGCGGAACCACTTCTCAAGCCACTTGCCGGGCTGTGTCGGCAATGCCATGAGATCCAGCCCACCTATGCTTCCCATAAAAAAGGGCGAGCATCTTTCAGCTCGCCCCCAATTTCATCGTGTGTACCTCATTCAGTCACGCCGACGGCGCAAGAGGCAAAGGACGGGAACAATGGAAATTAAGACGGTCGTTCCTGGCTCGGGAATGACTGTGATGAAGCTATCTCCGAATGTTGCGTTTCCGGCACCAAGGCTGGCACCGATCCGAACATTTGCGATGGACTGGGAAGCGCCGCCCGTGATCAAGCCGCTCGTATTGAAAGCGTTGACGGAAGCGGTGTAGCTCGCATCAGCCCCGCTGGTGCCGAAAGCCAGATTAATGGTGTAGTTGCCTCCCTGCTCAACGGCTACAAAATTAGGGCTCCCATTGATGTTCACATTCCAAAATGGCGTACCTATCGCGTTTACGAAATTAACGGTGGCGAGATTCGTGTTCGCGGCGTTCAGCAGGTTGAACGAAAAATCATTTCGTGGATTGATGGTCGCATCCGTGATCGTAAAATTCCATGAGAGAACCGCATCGGTGAGATTGATGGAGGCCCCGGGAGCGTGATTGATGTAAAAATCTGGACCAGCAGTGGCGTAGTCGTCGAAATAGGCGCCCACGGACACGGCCGGGGTTCCACCGATGTTGTTATAAAAGGCTGCCCTGTCGAGGCCGGCGTCGCTATAGGTCCAACCGGTGGTCACCGCAGTGTTCATCGTTCCGTTGGCAGGAAACGTGACATACTGGACTCCGTAGCAAAGGCTGCTCATGGCTGCAATTGCCATGGATACACCCAAAAAGGTTTTGATTTTCATGATTTAAGGGACAAAAGGGAAAGTGATTTTGTGCTAGATCCCGAAGGTCTCAAAGCGGGCTGATGGCCGGCTTGACTGTCGTGGAAACAGGAGGTGGCGGGGTCGCCCCACGGGATGCCGCCGTCGCAGGAGTGATGAGCACCATTGCAAGGGTGCCAAGAATCGTGAGGAAAATGAATTTGGGGAGCACGTTCATAACGAACTAATAAAAGGGGGATCCGGATGTCGCTTCAAGGTTTTTTTTCGGTTATTTGGGGCATTTTGTAAATCGTTTAAAGAGAGCCAGTTTGGAAATTCGAGACGGCAAATTCGGTAAAAAGATCCCGATGTGGGATCCTCCCGGTGTCATCGCACCGCTATTCCCAAAATAATTCCCTAACAATATAGAGAGAAACCGCGGAGTAATTTGACGCGAATTTGTGAGGAGAATCTTCAGCGGCGCCATTCTGCGGGGAAAATCCAGCCCCACCTGCTAACCTCCCGACTCACTTGAATGGACACGCGACCGCGCTTCGTGGCTGGGACTTGTAGTCTCAAGCCGTAACTGGAAAATTCTGGCCCGACCCCCGCCGTAAGTTACTCTAGGTCAGACACTTTGCCGGCAACCACTGCTGCGGACGGGT
This sequence comes from Verrucomicrobiales bacterium, assembly GCA_038319595.1. Classification (GTDB taxonomy): domain Bacteria; phylum Verrucomicrobiota; class Verrucomicrobiia; order Verrucomicrobiales; family Akkermansiaceae; genus Luteolibacter. Next base: position 7,689 of record JBBQDJ010000018.1, on the reverse strand, counting down.
CAATCGCCCAGTCGGTTTTTGCGCAGCAGTTCCAATGCGGGATTTCCCGATGCCTGCGCGCGAATCCGGGCGAGTGTTCCTGCTTCAAACGAAGGCTGGCTGAAATGCCGAAGGTCAAGCAAACGTGCCCTACGCAGCGCTTCTTGCCACAATTTCGCCGTCTCTTCCCGGTCGGCGTTTGACCATGATAACGCCTGCTCGAGTGGCGCATTTACCCAGGTCGGGTCCAGTTCCCGCTCAATTCCATAGGCCTCCCGAGCCAATGCGGTCAGGTCGTCAAAATGAAGTGCAAGAAAGCCCTGATACCGGCGCAAGCCTCGATCAAGCGGTGCGAATTGCTCCGCTTTCGACACGATCTGCAGGGCTTCTTCCAAAAGATCCTGAGCCTGATCAGGCTGAACACCGCTGTTCCGCAATGCTTGATCCTTGTCATACAGTAAATGGGCCTGCGCCAGAGAAGCCTTGGCGACCAATTGGGCGGGTTGGGTCCCAGCGAACCATTCCGCGCGAATGAGAAAAGCGGAAACAGCCAACAGTGCCGTAGCCACCAAGCGGAATGGAAATTTCGGTGGCGGATTCAGAGCGACCTCAGTGCCCTGCTGCCGAAGGGAAAGTGTGTAAAGAAACACCGCGCTCCATGCGAGGGTGATCCGGTGGGCGGGGACATCGAAAACCCCGTGCAAAGGCACCAGCAGCGCGGCGACCAGACAAGCACTGCGCAAGGCTCGATCCTTACCCACAGAGATGCCGGTGAAGGATTTCCAGAAGGCCAGAGCCACCAGGGCTAATAACAGAAGGGTGGCAGGGAGGCCGGTCTCAGAGGCCAGCCACAGCCAATCGCTTTCCGGGTGGTAGCTGTCTGCATCATTGGCGACCACCGTCCGTTTCCGGTATTGCGGGAACACGTAGTAGAACTGTCCCGCACCGACTCCGGTCCATGGAAAATCGGTGATCAGGCCGAAGGTGTCGAGTGCGATGGGAATCCGAAAGTCGAAGTTTTGCACCGCCTCCGGATCCTGGCTGGCGGCCTGCGCCGGAGAGGGGAGGGTGGGCGGCACCAAGGCTCCGGCCTTTTGCAAGCTGTCGCTGAGACGCTTCTTTACCGGAGAATCGGCAATCAGGAAGCCACCGGTGACGGCAATCCCAAGAAGGGCCAGCGCCCAGATGCCGTGTTTTCCAAGATATCTCCTGCCCAGCATGGGAATCCAGACGAGGCAGCCGGCGAGCACCAAGACGATCCCGCCACGGCTGAGCGACCAACCCGCCACGGCCCAGATGCAGATCCCGGTGGCGGCCAGTGCGACGGCGAGCGAGTAAAAGCGCTTGTCGCGCAGTGCTTGGAGCACGCAGCCGAGACCGCAAATCGTCCCCATGGCCAGATAGGTTCCGGTGTGGTTACGGTTCGGGAAAAAGCCAAAGTGGCCTTCCGCTCCAGGGAGACTGGTCCCCGGATAGAGTTGGAGGACTCTGGCCAGAACCGCGTAGCCAGCGACTCCCAAGGTAAAGGCGAGGGTCCAGCGCCGTAGCGCGGTGGGTGACGGTCGGTGACCGGATAACCACAGCCCGGTGATCAACATGATGGTGAAAAGCACCAGGGTTTCCGCCGCCTGCCGTGACTGGATCACGACCATCGGGCCGGTTTGCACCCCGAGTCCTTCGAGGTTCCGCCGCCATTCCGGGACTGGGAACCAAGCAGCAGGGAGAAACACTCCCGACGCAAAAATCACGAACAAGGCTGCAAGACTCCACGATAGGCGGGGCAACCGGACTTCGGGCGGAAACAGCAACATCAAACAGCCGACCACGGCGAAAAGGACTCCATGAAATCCTGCCCATGGTCCGGTCACCAACAAACTTCCGATGGCGAGAAGTAGCCAAAACACGGCGAAAACCGGGTTCGAGCTGCGTGAGAACTCCGTTGGGTCGTGACGTTTGAGAGTCATGGTAAAAAATGGGTAGCGCGATGCCGCGGGGTGCCGGGTAGTTTCCTAGCAGTGGAGCAGCAGGCATCAAACCAATTTTCAGGCGCGGGGAGCCCGATCCGCGAGGGATTCTTAACTCTTGGTGAGTCCGGCCAACGCAGCGACGTGGACCATTTCCGCTGGGTTTCCTGCGTTGAGCTTTTTCATGGCCCGCCCCCGGTGCACTTTTACGGTGACGAGCGCAAGACCCAGTTGGTCCGCGATTTCCTTGTTGAGCATGCCCTTTACGACCAGTTTCACGATTTCCCGCTCCCGCTCGGTCAGCAGGTCCGCCCGTGCGCGGGCGTCGCTGATAGTTTGGTCCGACAGATGATTCTCCCCCGACTTCTGCAAGGCCTTGGCGACTTCAGCCAGAAGCTCCAGCGGATCGAACGGCTTGACGATGAATCCATCCGCTCCGGCTTTCATGGCCTTCACAATCACCGCCGGACTCCAATGGGCGGTGAGGAAAATGGTTGGATTGCGCCAGCCGGTCCGCAGCAACTCCTCGTAAACCTGAAACCCGCTCAATCCATCACCCAGCTGGAATTTCAAATGACGCCCGTGTCACTTCCGCAGACCCGTGGCATGCGGATTTCAGGGGCCACCTGTCGCCTTGGACCTAAGCCAGCCGTTGAATTTTTTCCGTTCCGAGGGCAGCAGATCGTCCCAAGGAAACTCGGTGATCCGGGGGGAGTCGTAGGGGAGTTGGCCGTTGAGCACCTGAGTGACAAGGAAGACCCCCTGGAAGTTGTGCGCGAGTGGTTCAGTGGCCGTCTCAAAGCGCTTGAGCGTTTCCCCCGCCGCAGCGGCATTTCCGGCGCTGAGATAGGCAACGGCTAACAGGCATTGGATAGGAACTGTCTCGGGAAATGCTTTCGCCAGTGGTTCCGCGACTTTGAGAATCGATTCCGGGTCTGCCAGATCATTCAAGCACGCAAGGTAAGCGTATTGAGTGAGAAGCACCGGGTTTCCCGGTTCGAACAGCAGATAGATCGCGCAGATTTGCATCAACACGTTCTCCTTGCCTTTTTGAGCGAGTGAATTGAGCAGTGGTTTGATATCCGCATAAAGCGGGAGAGGACCGCGACCGCGGAGAATCGCCTCGGTCAAGGCCTGTTCTGCCTCCGCTGCCATGCCTGCATTGCGGGCGAAGTCATACAGCGCCAGATAGGCGTCGGGAGCCTTGCTGAATTTCGCGTCCTCCATTGCCGCCCTCCAGGATTCCGCAAGGCTGCCGGTAGCTGGAGATTTCGCCGCGACCATCACCCGGCCCATCAACAGGCGGGATTTTGGCATCAGCTCACCGTGTTGGTCCAGCAGGGCCGCCAGTTCCGACCATTGCTCGAGGTAAACTAGGGAATCCCGCAGGTAAGGTAGCAATCCAGGATCCTGTCCGAGTCGGTCCATTGGAAATGTTTCGAGTAGGAGCTGGTGGAGGCCTAACTGGCTCAAGAATTTCGCCAGTTCCACGGGGGACTGCTCCCGCCATGCCGCAGTCGCCCGACTGAGGACTGCCGCGCGATCCGAGGAGGGAGTGGCAAAGTCAAAGCGAGCGAGCATCAACGCGTTGCGGGCGATGCCTGACTGGGGTGACTGGGCCAGATTCTCACGCACGGGCTTTAGCAAATCCGGCCTCAGGCTCAGCGCCGGGATTTCTTCCATGACATCAAGCCAGCCGGATTGAGTCTCGCTGTCGGGCCGCCAGTTGAGCGCGATCATGCGTTGGGCCTCGTCGCTGCCATCACGTTTTCCACTTCTGACGAGCACCTGCGCGAGGTGCTGTTTCACGGCGTCCGTCCGCTCGGATTCAGGGATCGCAAGCAGCACGCTGGCGGCTTCCGACAGATGCTTTGCGGCAATCAGGCGATCAGCAAAGACGAGCGCAAAATCAGGGGCTTTCTGGCAATTTTCCGGCAGTGAACTCCATGCCTGCCCTAAGAGTCCGAGTGGAGCCTCCGGCGCAATACCGCGGAAGCCGGTCAGTCGGTCGGCCACTGAGCCTTCCGGGTGACTTAGCAAGGCCCTGGCGATCTCCGCATGCCGCGGGTCCCTCAGCGCTGCCATCGATTCTTCAAGAATCCGAAAGCCATCGATGCGGGTGTCGCCGGCGCGGAGCACCGTCAGCGAGAGATCGCGGGCCTCACTCATGCGCTCTGACTGGACCGCCACCTGGGCGGCTTTCAGGTTTCCCTCGAGCCGCCACGCCTTCAAGAGGCGATAGACTGGACTCAGCGCGAAGACTCCCAGCGAAGCCAGGATCAGGCCCAGCGTCAGTAGCCGCACTAACGGGTTCAGGTCCGCCCATCGTTCGCGGGCATTTTCAATCCATCGAGTTGTCATCGTTGCTGCAGCGTCTTTACGACTTTACGTCGCGTATTCTCAGCGAGTTTTCCCGAAATGACATAAAACAAAATTCCACTCACGACAAAAGCCAGCAAGCCCAATAAATCGTGTGCGCGATGAAACGCCTCCTCGCCCCGCACGAAGCGGATCTGCGCCAAGGCAAAGGTCCGGCAGGCGTTGATCACGAACGCCACGCCGCAGGCGTAAATCAGCAAGGTCAAGGTTCGCCCGGCGCTCAGGCGTTGCAGCTCCGCGAAAAACCACGTCGCCATGACGAAGCTTTGAAATGAACGCACGCCACTGCAACCGTCGGTCACTTCCACCGTCAACCCATTGAGCACCAGACGGTCACCACGGACCTCCACCGGCTTGCCCAGCCATTGAAAAATCTCCGCCGTCACGGCGGTCACTCCCTGGGTGAGATTCCGGACGATGCCGGACTCGACCACCGACGGCCAGGGCAGGGCCGCCAAACACAGCAGCGTGATCCACAAAAATCCGGCCGACACCCGCCAGCCACGAGTCGCGCCGATCCATGCGTGACCCGCAGTGGCCGCCGTCAGCCCGAGCAGTCCCATCGGCAGCCGCCACGACGGGTCCGCATGGCCGAGAATCCGCAAGCCAGTGAACCATGGCACCAGGATCCCCACGGCGGCAATCCGCCATCCAAGCCGTGGTATTCTAACGGGGTCGTGGCACTCCCGCCAGCGGCAAATCATCAGCCATAGCGCTGCCGGCGGCACAAACCAGCCATAGTCATAATACTCGCCGTGCCCCCACTCGTAGGATGCGGCGATCATCGCCGGCACCCACAATGCCACCAACGGAATCAGGGGGCCCCACTGCGACTGGCTGGAAATGGCTCCGGCAGCGGCGCTCCCCGGCAGGGAGGGCGCGGAAATCGCTGGAACATCAGTCACCCCTTGCATCATCAAATTGCAGTCCACGCCAGGGACTTAGAGGTTTACCACCTTCATACCGAAATCTACATGTTTGACGGTATGATCGGTTTCGAACACCATCGGCTCTAACCTCACCCGCCAGTGATAGAGCTTCAGTTGATGGCGCTCGGCGAGGCAGTCCAGTTCGGCCAGCAGATTGAGCGGCAGATTTTGGATCGCCACCACGATGCCCTTCAGGCCGCGTTCCTTCACGAGGTTGGGTATTGAGGAAAGGTCGCCGAGAACCGGGAACGATCTCAGGCGGCGGCCATGCAGCACCGTCGAACTATCAATGAACCCGAGCACCCGCATTCCCGGATAGGCATCGTGGGCGCTGGATTTCAAATGATCCAGAAATAAGGTGCCCAGATCTCCGGCACCAAAAATCACCACCGGACCGCAGCTGTCCGCGGAGGTGTCCGGTCTCCGATGTCTCGCGTCGAGTCCCAGTTCCCGGATCACGTCCAGCGCAGCCCTCGGCACGCAGATCCCTGCACAAGCGAAGACGTAGCTCAGCAAGGTGAGCCGCAAGGCACTCCATTCCAGTTCGCGGAAGCCCAAGCTGTAAACCGCGAATGAAGCGGCAGCCGCTGTAAACATCCAGAACGCGAGCGAAAACAAGTCTCGCAGGGTCGCCCGCACCCAGAGCCGACGGTGCACCCGGACCATCAAGAGTGCCACATTTCCGAAAATGGTGAACACGAGCACGAATTTCCATAGATCCAGAAAATTCCCGCCACGCACGAAAAAATTCGTCTCGATCACCACCGCCGACAGCCCCGCCGCGATGAAAACCAACAGGTCATACACGAACATCGCCGCAGCCATCCGCCGCCGGAACCCCGGCAGCTTGATCGCTAGATGGATCACACTGCCGGTGTGCTCGATCTCCACCCGGGCCAGATTCCTCAGCCCCACCAGGCCGATGATCATGAAGCCGACCAGCGAAATGCTCAGCAATCGATCTCCCAGGAACATCGGCAGGAAAGCCAGCGAGGCGATCAGGATGGCGATGGCTTGCATGACCACTGCCACTTTGCGTTGGGAGCCGCCAGAGCTCAGAAGCCGGTGATGCAGGTGTTCCGCATCCGCATCGAAGATTCCACCAATCCGCTCTTCACCTTTCATCTGGCCGACCACGCGCTTGGCGCCGCGCCGCCAGATCGCCAGCAACACATCGAGCAGCGGCACCCCTGCGACGGCGATCGGGAGCAGCAACACGCCAAGAAACTCCTTGCGGCCCACCGCATCCGTCGCCGAGGTGGCCAGGAAAAATCCGATGACCATGGACCCCGCGTCGCCCAGGAAGATCCGGGCGGGATTGTAGTTATACTTGAGGAATCCGAGAATCGCGCCGCCCATCAGCAGCAATAACCACGCCGCGTCCATCCGGCCGTTCATCAGCGACAGGCCCGCCAGCGCGAAGACCGAGACCAATGCCAAGCCGCCGCAAAGCCCGTCCAGGCCGTCGATGAGGTTGAAGGCATTGATCAGCATGACCGACCAAATGACGAAGACCAGGAAATCGCAGGCGACGGGCCAGCCGACGGGAAAAAGTCCAGTTTGCAGCGGGTGGATCAGGAAGAAGACGGTTGGTGCTAGAATGTGGGCCCCCAGTTTCACCAGCGGCCTCATGCCCGAACGATCATCGATGATGCCTGCGATCATCAGGATCGACGACCCGGCGGCAAAGGCCGCCAGCCAGTTCCATGAGAGATTCCCACCGACTTTGAACCATCCCATGGCCAGCCCGGCGCACAGGGTGATCATGAAACTCAGCCACACCGCGATTCCTCCCGCCCGTGGGATCGGTGTGGAGTGAATCCGCCTTTCGCCGGGTTGATCGATCAGGCCCACCCGCGGCGCCAGGGTAAGCATTGCCCGGTTCAATCCAAGGGAGAGAGCCAGCGAAACCACAAATGTTGATACGATATCAATCCACATGACCGGGGGGGTCGTCTAACTATCGCCTCCTGACGGGGATAGGGTTAACCAGAAAGCGCGCCGCCACGAAAGATAAAAATTCCCCAACTCGAAATTCCCGAAATCTGCCTCGTATCCCGTCAAACTTAAAGGCGCAGATCAGCCAGGCGTCTCTGTCGGACTGCGTGGGACATGTCCCCGCTTTCACACTGGCTGACATGTCGGCCAGTGAGAAAGCTCCGACCTGTCGGAGCAGTCCGAAAGGATGAGCCCGCCCTTCTAAATTTTACACGGCACTCGGTTGATCATCCACCCCTTCTTCCATCTCCGGTCCCGCCACCCTTCAACCTAGAAACCGCGAATCTACCCAGTGCAGTGTAAAACTCAAATTGGCGGCCAGGTTAAGGAGGGTGGACATTTCTGTCCGCCTGGCCACTGCGCTGAGCAAGAACTCGCGCGAAGCTCTTTTCTTGCGCCAGCCATTGGCAGCACGACAGTAAGGTCGTGCCTCCATATCC
>JBBQDJ010000017.1:0-16992 GCA_038319595.1 Verrucomicrobiales bacterium | reverse complement strand
GCCTGCGGCTTCCCGTCCCATGCGCTCAATGGACATTGGATCGCTCTAGAAATCAGCGACACCGCCAAGGCTCCAACCCTGAAGCTGGGCCCTGCTGAAGCCAAGCCCGCCAGCCCGGCCAAAGCGGAGTAATCCCAATTTTTGCTAGAATGTTAGATCGAGCTAGCACCGTCGCCCCTCCCGGATTCAACCGCTGGCTCATTCCTCCCGCCGCCATCGCCGTGCACATGTGCATCGGCCAAGTTTACGGCTTCAGTGTTTTCAAGAAACCTCTCGCGACGACCGGCTGGACCGAGGCGGAAATCGGCGTCTCCTATAGCATTGCTCTGGCATTGCTAGGCCTATCAGCAGCGTTCTTCGGTAAATGGGTGGAGCGAAGTGGCCCGCGGAAGACGATGCTCGCCTCATTGATCTTCTTTTGCACGGGTCTAATACTTTCTGCGGTGGCAGTCCGCACCCATCAGCTCTGGCTGCTCTATGCCGGTTACGGACTGGTCGGTGGCATCGGGCTGGGCCTTGGTTATATCGCTCCGGTCTCCACGTTGATGAAATGGTTCCCGGACCGTCCCGGCATGGCCACCGGCATGGCCATCATGGGCTTCGGCGGCGGGGCAATGATCGGTAGTCCGCTGGCGGAGGAATTGATGAACCATTTCAAAACCATCAGCGTCTATCAGGGTGCCGGCGCGTCTGAAGCCCTGTTGATCATGGCCGGCCTTTACGCCGTGTCGATGGCTGTGGGCGCTTGGCTGGTCCGGGTGCCTTCCGCTGATTGGAAGCCGGCAGGATGGGAGCCGACCGTCCACAGCAGTCGTCTCGTCACCAATGCCAATGTCTCCGTGGACACTGCCTGGCGCACCCGCCAATTCTGGCTGCTTTGGTGCGTCCTCTGCATGAATGTCAGCGCTGGCATCGGCATCCTCGGTCAAGCCTCGCCGATGATTCAGGACATGTTCAAGGTCACCCCGGCGGCGGCGGCAGGATACGTCGGCCTGCTTTCCCTGTGCAATCTCGGCGGCCGCTTTTTCTGGTCTTCCATGTCCGACCTAACGGGTCGTAAAGGCATCTATGTCGTTTACTTCATTCTCGGCATCCTCCTTTATGCCAGCGTGCCTTGGATTCAGGGTCGTGGAAATGTGACACTCTTTGTCATCGTCACCGGTCTCATCCTGACAATGTATGGCGGCGGCTTCGCAACGATTCCCGCTTACCTGCGCGACTTGTTCGGCAGCGATCAGGTCGGCGCCATCCATGGCCGGCTCATCACCGCTTGGAGCATGGCCGCCATCCTCGGCCCCCAACTGGTCGACAGAATCTCCGTTGCGAGGAAGCAATCCGGCATCGATCCCGCCCACGCCTACAATTCTATCTTTTACCTGATGGTCGGGCTGCTCCTGATCGGTCTCGTGGCCAACCTTCTCGTCACTCCGGTCTCTTCGCGGCACCACTTGTCTCCTACTGACTCTTCCACCCCATGAAACTGATTTTTGCATGGCTGTTTGTCATCATCGCCCTTGGATGGGGCGTTCAGAAGTCGGTGCGCAAGGCAGCCCCGCTCTTTCAGGCCAAGTCCGCGATTCTTCAATCGCCGCCAGCGGTGGAGAAAGTTCCGAAAGTTCCATCCCACTGACTAAGCCTTCATTCCATTGAAGAGGCGGCAAATCTAACAGTATCTGAGATTCATGATTTTCAAGCTCCCGACTAACTTGGATGGTCACGCGACAGCGCTTCGTGGCTGGGACTTGTAGTCCCAAGCCTCCACTTGGACATTCTGGCCCGACTCCCCGCCGCAAGTTACTCAAGGTTCTACACCCGCCAGCCCGCGCCGGGTTCGGTGCTAGAAAAAATCGAACCGCAGATGAAGGCAGATGATGAATGAGTAAATCCGCTGATCCTCTCTGCCCTCTCTTGCGGTTGAATGACTTTTTCTGTCCTTTCAGTCTGTTTCCTTTTGGTCTCTGGTATCGGGCGGAATGAATTCCGCTCTCCTGTTAGGAGCCGTGGACGGCCTTCCAGGCGGCATTGGCCTTGGAGGAGGCGACGGCGGCCTCGATGAAGGCCATGCCTTCGACGCCATCGTCCACCGTTGGGAAATCATAGCCTTCTGCGCGCGGATAGGTTCCAGAGAGGTGGTCGGAAATGGCTTCCGCGGCGGCCAGATAGACGTTGGCGAAGGCCTCGATGAAGGCTTCCGGGTGGCCGAAAGGCAGGCGGGTGTTTTTCGATGCTTCCGGTCCGTTGTAGCTGTTGCCACGCCGCCAGACCTGGCGTGGGGCTTCGGCGAATTTTACGATCAATTCATTCGGATGCTCCTGATGCCACTCGATGGACGCATCGGTGCCGTAAACGCGGATGTTGAGGTTGTTCTCGTCGCCGGTGGAAATCTGCGAGGCGTATAGCACGCCGCGGGCACCGCCCTGATAGCGGACGAGCATGCTGCCATCGTCATCGAGCGGACGGCCGGGAATGAAGGTGTTGAGATCGGCGGCGATCTGTTCCAGTTCGAGGCCGGTGATGTAGCGGATCAGGTTTTCCGCATGGGAGCCGATGTCGCCGATGCAGTTGGAAATGCCGGCGATGCTTGGGTCCATCCGCCAGTTAGAAATCGCACCGTCCGCTTGTTCCTTGATCGCGCCGATGGCATAGCCTTGCGGATATTCGGCGACAATCTTGAGGATGCGGCCGAGTTTACCCGCTTTGACCATGGCCCGGGCTTCCTTGACCATCGGATAGCCGGTGTAGTTGTGGGTCAGGGCGAACACGAGACCGCTTTGCTCGACGAGTTTCTTGAGCTCCTTGGCTTCTGCGAGAGAGAAGGCCATCGGCTTTTCACAAATGATGTGGATGCCGGCTTCGAGGAACGCCTTGGCGACCGGGAAATGGAGGTCGTTACGGGCGACGATGGTCACGAAGTCAATTCGCTCGCCTAACGGTAGCGCGGCCTCAGCCTTCGCCATCTCGGCGTAGGACGAATAGACGCGCGACGGATCAAGGAAGAAATCCTGGCCGGACAGCTTCGATTTTTCCGGATCCGAGGAGAAACAACCGGCGACGAGTTCGATCTTTCCGTCGAGGTTAGCAGCCATGCGATGAACGGCGCCGATGAAGGCACCACGTCCACCGCCCACCATGCCCATGCGTAATTTACGGTTCATTGGAGAAGTTGTTAGTTGAGGGTTGATAGGAAAAACTCAGATAGCGACGGGCTTGCCGGTGGCAGCGGACTGATAGAGGGCGTCGATGACCTGCATGAGGCGGAGTGCTTCGGTCGGCGTATTGAGCGGCGCGGCCTTACCTTCGATGGCTTCGATGAAGTTGCGGGCGGAGTTGCTGCGGCCCATGTCCTCGCAAGCGGAAGTGACGATGGTCCGGTTGACGCTGTTGCCATTTTCCTGGACGTAGAGTTCGCAGGTATCGAGGGCGGTTTCATCGAGGCCGTCGCGGCCGAAGAGTCGCTCGACCTTGCCACCGGCCTTGGTGCCTTGGAAAACGACGGAGACTTCCTCACGCTTGACCATTTCCGCCCAGGAGACTTGGAGTGTTAGAACCTGGCCGCTCTTGAAGGTGACGAAGCCGTGCGCGGCGGCCTCGACATTGTTCGTCCCATCGGCGCGGTCGGGGATGCCCCATGGACCTTTGAATCCTTTGTCGGTGATGAAGGTGTCGAAGGTGCTCGCCAGAACGTGGGCGGGCTCGGGATACCCCATGAAATACATCGCAAGGTCGATCATGTGGAGCAGGTCGATGACCGGACCGCCGCCGGAGAGTTCCTTGGTGGTGAACCAGCCGCCGAAGCCGGGGATACCGGTCCGGCGGATCCACTTCGCTTGGGCGGAGTTGATGGTGCCGACGGTGCCGTCGTCACAGTAAGATTTCATCGCTTGCGACTCGGGCCTGGCGCGGTTGTTGAAGTTGAACATCAGCTTCTTGCCGGCAGCGTCGGCGGCGGCAATCATTTCCTCAACTTCCGAGGCCTTGAGCGCCGGCGGCTTCTCACAGAACACGTGTTTGCCAGCCTTGAGGCACTGGAGGGCGAGCGGTGCGTGAAATTTGTTAGGGACGATGATACTAACGGCATCGAGCTCCGGGCACTCCGTGAGCATGGCTTCGACGGACTCGTAGGCGTTGGCGATGCCCCATTTCTCCGTGGCGCGGGTGGCGGCGCCGGGTGCCGGGTCGGCAACGGCGATGATTTCAGCTCCGGCCTGGCGGAAACCCGCAGCGTGATATTGCAGCATTCCGCCTGCTCCGATGACTCCTACTTTGATGGGCATGATTTGGATTTTGGTTAGTAATATAAAATGCGCGCTGTTTCCAAGACCGCGCGGTTAGCGGACCGCTCCGGATCATTCTTTCCCCTGCCATTCACCGAAGGCGCGGAATTTGTTGTAGCGTTCGTCGAGAAGATCCTTGGTAGAAAGTTTGGAAAGCTCGGCGATGTGGGAGAGGACTTTTTCGCGGAACGCCTCCGCAGAGGCCTGGTGGTCGTGATGAGCACCGCCGGTCGGCTCTTCGATGACGTCGTCGATGAGGCCGAGCTTTTTGAGATCCGGGGCGACGAGTTTCATCGCTTCCGCAGCCTCAGGCGCGTGCTTGCGGTGCTTCCAGAGAATGGCGGCACAACCTTCCGGGCTGATCACCGAGTAATAAGCGTTTTCCATCATGATGACGCGGTCGGCGATGCCGATGCCAAGCGCCCCGCCGGAACCGCCTTCACCGAGGACGATGGCGATGATGGGCACCTTGAGCAGCATCATTTCCCGCAGGTTGAAGGCGATGGCCTCGGCAATGTTGCGTTCCTCGGCCCCGATCCCCGGGAAGGCTCCGGGGGTGTCGATCATGGTGACGACGGGCAGGCCAAATTTCTCGGCGATCTTCATCAACCGGAGCGCCTTGCGGTAGCCCTCAGGATGGGCGCTGCCGAAATTGCGCTTGAGGTTCTCCTTGGTGTCCCTGCCTTTCTGGTGGCCGATGACGATGACACGCTGGCCGCCGATGCGGGCGAAGCCGCCGGGCATGGAAGCATCATCGCCGATGTGGCGGTCTCCGTGGAGCTCGCAGAAATCCGTGAAGGCCAAGGAAACGTAGTCGAGCATGAACGGGCGGTTCGTGTGGCGGGCGATCTGAACGCGCTGCCACGGGGTTAGATTCTTGTAGATTGCGGCCCGGGTTTCCGCAAGTTTCGCTTCCATCATGGAAATTTCCGCGGACATGTCGATGTTCGGCGATGCCGATTTGGCGCGGAGCTTTTCGAGTTCGCGTTCGAGTTCGGCGGCGGGTTTTTCGAATTCGAGGAGCTGCATGGTGGCGTGGCGCGAGGTTCGGGATTCGGCGCGGAAGATGCAAGACCGGAGATGGATTCCGGGATCCGGATCAATTTCGGGGCTGACGCGGTCAGGAAAGGCAACGGAACCCATGAAGGTCCGAACAGGACCGTGGCTTTCTTCCGCGAGTCCCTTCGTAGCGGGCAAGGTGAGGTCGTTGCGGTAGGACTCCACTGGAAGTTAGCCCGTTATTTCGCATTCAGCGGGACATAGAGGGCGTGGATCACGGTGTCCGGTTGGTCGGCGGTATGGACCTCGAGGGAGATGTAGTCATCAAGCATTTCATTGTCAGAAACGGCCACCGGGGCCGAAGTCTTGTCCCAGCGGATCGTCAATGGATAGGTGCCGGTCGCGGCCGTGCGAGGAGCACCGGCGCCCTGCCATTCGATCCGGCCGGTGGAATGGTCCGACCCGAGTTCGTCCTCCATGATGTCCCCGTAGGCATAACGCGATGCAGTGAATGAATAATCACCCGGTTTGCGGATCTCAAGGACTGCTTCGGCAGAAAGTTTACCGTCGGCAAATACCGTCTTGCTGAGAGTCATGCTGAAGGCGTCCCGGTAGCGGAACGTGTTGCTGCGAAACGCGGGAACCGCCACGCCGGTTAACACTGCGATCCCACCGATCAAGGGAGGCAGCAGTGCACGGAGCACGCCCTCATTCTCACGACTTTCCGGCATCGACCGTGTCCACAACCATCCGAAAACCCCGAACAACCAAACCAAGAATAGAAACCCCAGCATCTCCGCCAAGAAGCCCTGGTCCGGGAACAGGGCAAAACAAATCCCGCCCAAAACGGCCATCACACCGGTTGGCAGGACATACGGGACGAGTGCGCGCCCCAGTGCGCCGGGAAAGCGCCCCGACAGTGCGATCATACTCGCCAGTCCCACTAGATAGGCGATCCATGCGTGCTCGACCGCCCAGTTCACCAAGCCGATCAAACTGCTCTGTTCTAGGGCCCAGTAGCCTACACCGACCAGTGCCAACATCGCCAGGATCCAGGTAAAAAGTCCGATGCCGAGGAGCTTGCGAAAGGCGATCGTCGATCCGGCAGATGGGGTGGGATTTGTGTTCATGGGGAATTTGGGTTTTTCAACAAACTGACTAACAACCATTTCCTACGAGAATCGAAGGGCCATTTCAATGATTATTCGTGCGTCAGCGGGCCGCAGCGTTTCAGAATTTCATCCCGACGGACAGCAGCACTCCCTGACTGCGGAAACCATAGGTGCCATCTGCGGATTGGCCGACAAAACGACCGGGCGTGGATCCCGGAGAACTTCCCGTGACCTCGCGGTCCGGTCCATAGCCAATCTGATAGGCAAGGTCGAAGCGGTAGCAGGCCCACTCACGACCGATGCCGAAAGTCAGAAAATGACGGTCGAGATCCGCGACTGTCGGACTGTAGTAGTCCGACGCAACCGAGTTCTGATTGAACAAGTAGCCGACACTGGCATGCCATCCATCATCGAGGTAGTGCGTCACCCCCGCCTTATACATCCAACTGTCCTCAAAACTCAGATTCACCGGAATGTCCTGCTGGACAGGAAACGGAGGGACCTCTTTCTGCCGGATGGTAACGGTGTCGATGCTGCTCCAATTCGAGAAGTCCGCATTCACCTCGAAGTTCCATTTCGGAGTCGGCCGGTAAGACAAACCGAATACCGCCGTGTAGGGAAACTCGAACTCTGTTTCCGCGTCGATCTTGGTGGGATTGATCAGCGGCTGCTGCTCGAGCTGGGTTTCCCCCTTGAACGAAAGACTAACAGGACTGCGATACGTCGCTCCAAACGACCACTGCTGGTTGATTTTCCACAGTAACCCCAAATTATAACCCAAGGCGATGTCATCCCCTTCGAAGCGGAAGGAGTTTGCAAATGGCTTCTCGGTCCGCAGCAAGCCCTGCTCCAATGCAATGTCGCCATAGTCCACCATCACACCACCTGCCAGCGAGAGTCCGGGTAAAATCTCGACCGCCACCACCGGATTTACCCGCAAATAGGTCAGGTCTCCTTCGGTCGCCACCGCTCGGAAGCCGGTGTCCTGCGGCCAGGTGACGCTCGCACCGTTCGGCGCATAGATGCCAAGTCCCAAAGTGACCGGCACGTTCTCCAATCCGTAAGCATAAAAAATCTGGGGAGCCACGGCATCCTGATTCTCGATGTGATAGGTCTTCCCGGCATTCGGCGATCCGGCGGGGGCCTGGTAGGTGGGATCGAAATGCAGTCCATAGATCCCACCCCGGACATTCTGGCCTCTGAGCTGGGTCAATCCCGCAGGATTGTAATGCACCGCCGAGGCATTGTCTGCGGTCGCCACGAAGGCTTCGCCTCGTGCCGTCGCGAAAGCGTCCTGGCTCACCAGACGAAATCCGTTGCCCATCACCACCGATGGAGCCCCTGTCAGGATAACAATTAAAGATTTCTTAATGAGTTTCATTGGCTTCTCCTTTCCAGTGTTTTTCACAGAAACGCCCTAAAACCGCGGGGGAGAGCAGCAATCGGCAGGACTTTTGATATCCTTTGTAATAAAAAGTTGCGAATCTAAAATAAAAATTGATAATCCACCTGTCCCCGATAGTCAATTAAAGTCTAATTTTAAAAAATTCGTGCAATGAATGCATTTCGCCCAATCGCGAGCCTGCTGGCGGCAGCGATTTTTTCAATTTTCTCGCCCTCGCCCGCGGTCGGCCAAATCACCTCGGTGTATGCCTTTGGCGATGGCGTTTGCACGACAACCGACAACAACAGCTCGACGCCCGCCTTGTATTTTGGGAACCGCTTCTGCAACGGGAAAGTCTTTATCGAGGATCTGGCCGAATGGCAGAATTTGAGTTATGTCGCATCCCGCAATAATTCTTATTTCGGGCAAGACAGCGCAGAGCTCAAGATCAACATCGACGCCTTCAATCCTCCCAATGACGTTGCGACCGCGTTGTTTGTCGTCTGGGCGGCCAATGCGGATTTCGTCGAGTTTTCCCAAACCAATTCGCCCCCTTACTCGAACTCTAACAAACCTGCGTGGACCACTTTCATCGAGGATGCGGTCACCCGCCACAAGCAGTCGTTGAACAAGCTCTACAACAAGGGAGTCCGGATCCTGGTGATGCCCAATGCCGTCGACATCTCTGCCACTCCTTTCTATCAACTTAATTCGAACGACAGTAATTTCCTGCGCGATCGGGCCATTCAATTCAACACCCTTTTCAAGTCGGAAATGATGGCTCTGGCAGCGACTAAACCGGGTCTGACGCTCTATCTGCCGGACACATTTCAATTCTTTGAAGACGTGTTAGCCAGCCCGGGGGCGTATGGGCTCATCAATCCCCAAGTCAACGGTCACAGCATTGATGCGATCACCCATCTCATCAACCCGAGCCTGACCGGCCCTGGAGCTAATTATGTCTTCTGGGACTACCTCAATCCCACCGCCAAGTTTCATACCAAGCTGTCGAATCTAATCGAAAACCTGATCGGGGACGCCCCCGTCGTCACCACACAGCCGGTCTCAAAAACCATCAACAGCGGGAGCACCACTAATCTAACCGTCGCATTTTCCGGCAACTCGACCTCGGTTCAGTGGTATCGCGGAGCGAAGGGCGTGACCACCAATCCCGTATCCGGTGCCACTTCTCCCACCTTCACCACCCCGGCTCTCACTGCCGATACCAACTACTGGGCACGCATCACCAATGTGCTCGGTTCGAAAGATTCAAACGCCGCCACGGTCACCATCCGGATTCCTCCCGCCATTACCACGCAGCCGGCATCCGTCATCATCGCCAGCGGTTCGACGGCGACTTTGAGCACCGTCGCCTCCGGCACCTCGCCGACCTTCCAGTGGTATGTCGGAAATCCCGGCAACATCAGCACCCCAGTATCCGGAGCCGCCAGCAGCACGTTCACCACTTCGACCCTAACATCAAACACGACTTATTGGGTGCGCGCTTCGAATGCCGCCGGTAGCGCCGACTCGCTCGCGGCCACGGTCACCGCGGCGACTCCCTTTGCCCTCTGGCAGAACGCCCAGTTCACGTCTCTTGAACTGGCCAATCCTCTTGTCTCCGGGCCCACCGCGGATCCCGATGGCGACGGGCTAACCAATGATCAGGAATACCTCTTCGGACTCCTGCCGAAAGTCGGCAATCCGTCGCCCTCGCCCGCGATCGCCCTCACAGGAAATCAAATCACCCTGAGTTTCACTGCCAGCCTTGCCACAGGCCCCGGCTATAACGGATTGACCCGCCGCTATACCCTCGAATCCTCAAGTGCCCTCGGTGCCCAGACATGGACTGAGATCCCCGGCTTCGCGAACATCGCCGGAAATAATCAGGCGGTCACCTATACTACCTCGACCGCCGGGCCGCCCAAATTTTTCCGTCTGGGCGTCCGGGTGGCACCTTGATGAATCCGGAGGAATCCGGTTTCCCGCTCACTTCAGCTTCACGGTGACCTGCTTTTTGGTCTCCATTTTCACACCCTCAAGACCTTTCAGCAGTTCCATGGACGCTTGCGGATTTTGCTGATCGGCCGCACTGAGTTTCTTCAGAGTCTCGGGCTTTTCGAGGAGTTTGCCCATTTCCATTTCCATCAAGGTGATGGTGTTGCCGTCGCGGTTGGAGGCGTCGGTCTCGGCGATTCCGGGCTCGATGACGACCTTGAAGGACATCTTCATGTCGCCGAGCATCTGCTTCATCATCATTTCCATCTGCGGGTTTTCCGCGGCATCCGGCACGTCGGGTTTCACTTCCTTGTCGGCTTCGGGTTTTGCGGGCTCAGGCATGCCGATGGTGAGGGTGCCCGCGGCGAATTTGAAGGCGATGGGTTCTGATTTGGCAGTGGCGGGAGCTTCGGCCCCCATCGGCGACATGTCTTTCATGCCCTCACCGGGAGCGATTTTCAGCTTGTTAATATCGGTGAATTTGTAGGTCGTGCGAGCACCTTTGCCGCCGCCAGCTGCGACGGGTTCGGACTTCTCGAAGGTGACTCCCTCGCCCAAGGTTACTGCGCGGGCCTTGGCTTTTTCTGCGGAGAACATTTCAGCCATCGGATCCTTGGGTTTGGCATCAGCGCCACCCAGGGCGGACATCTGGTCCATCATGGCGATCATCTGAGCACCTAAGGTGGTTTGCTCTACCAGAGTCCCACTGCCGTCCTTGTTCAGGTGGATGGTGGTTTCACTTTGGAGACATCCGGGGAGGACGAGGGCGACAAGAACGGAGGCGGTGGCGAGGAGGATTTGTTTCATAACGGTTGGGAGATTGATCGAGGTATGGATGGGAAGCTGATGGAAATCAAGTCTTCAAAATCCACAAATTTGTCCTTTGCCAGCGAGAGGCATCCCACCCATGATGGCGGGGCTAATGGCTGATCCGATTCCCGCAGTTGAAATCAAGGACTTGGTGAAGGATTTCAAGACGTCCTTCCGCAAGCAGTTGCTGCGCGCGGTGGACGGGGTTTCGATCCGCATCATGCCGGGCGAGGTCTACGGACTGATCGGGCCAAATGGATCCGGGAAATCGACGACCATGAAGGCATTGTTGGGCTTGGTCGCTCCAACCGCCGGCCACTGCTCGATTTTTGGCAAGGATTCACTGAAGGTGGACTCGCGCAATGACGTCGGTTTCCTGCCGGAAAATCCCTATTTTTACAAGCATCTCAGCGGCGCGGAAACCCTGCGGTTTTATGGCAAGCTGTGCGGCCTCAAGGGCAAGGTTCTGGAAGAGCGGGTCGGAGAATTGCTCGACTTGGTGGATCTGGAAAGCGCCCGCGACCGGCGCATCGGCGGCTATTCGAAAGGGATGCTGCAGCGAATCGGACTGGCCCAGGCGCTGGTGCAGGAACCTCGGTTGGTCATTCTCGACGAACCCACCGCAGGCGTGGATCCGATCGGTTCGCGCCAGATCCGGGACCTGATTCTGAAACTGCGGGAACGCGGAATCACCGTTTTCCTCTGCTCCCACTTGCTGGAACAGGTGCAAGAGGTCTGCGACCATGTCGGGATTATTTTTAAAGGCAAGATGGTCAAGGAAGGGCGGCTTGAAGATTTGATCGCGATCGAAGACCAAACCGAGATCATCCTGAAAGACGCGGACGCCGAACTCATTTCGAAAATCTCCGCGCTGGTTGCCAATTCACCGGGAGCCTCGCTGGTGCGCACTGGCAAGCCAAGAACCACGCTGGAGCGCCTGTTCCTGCGCGAAACCACCCAAGACGACCGATCATGACCCGCGCCACCGCCATGACTTACCGGGCCTCCCATGTGAGCCGCATTCTCGTGATTGCCCGGCATGCCTTCACCCAGTTGGTGCGGATGAAGGTGTTTTATTTCCTGGCGGTCTTTGCCTTGATCGCCATCGGTAGCAACTTTTTCGATCTGCCGCAGCACGAAGGGCCGGAAGCGGCGGGCATCAACGTTCTGCATTCCATCAAAAGCTGGTCGCTTGGAGCCATGACCCTGTTCTCGGTGGTGCTTTCCATCGTGGCCACGGCGCTGCTGCTGCCGAAAGATGTCGAGGACCGGACGCTTTACACGATTCTCGCGAAACCCGTGCCCCGCTTCGACTATCTCGCGGGGAAATTGTTAGGAGTGCTGCTGCTGGTGTTTGTCTCGTTGCTGCTGATGGATATTCTGATGGTTGCGGTGCTGCAGATCCGCACTTCCATCGTCATGGCCCAACAGATGGAGGTCGCCAAAATGCTCGAATGGACGGCGAAGGACATCGCTTCCGTCAAACTGGATGTGCTGTCTCAGGGGCCGACCTGGTCGCTGCAGGGAGCCGTCTTCGCGGTGTTTCTGCGGGCGTCAATCATGGCCTCACTGGCCTTGCTGATTTCCACCTTCTCGACGAGCACGCTGTTCACCACCATCATCAGTTTCCTGATTTATTTCATCGCCCATTTTCAAGCCGACGCCCGCTCCGTCTTCCTACATTCCAGCGAGGCCGGCGAGGGAAAACTCGCAAGGATGGTTTCGCTGCTGATCTCACTGGTCCTGCCGGATTTTCAAAATTTCAACGTCATCGACGCCGTCATCGAGGGTCAGACCATGCCCCTGTTCATCCTTGGGAAATTGACGCTCATCGGCGTTTACTATGCGGTCTTTTTCACGATCGCGTCATGGTTCATCTTCGCGGAAAAAGAATTCTAACACCGTGAAAGCCTGGCAACGAAACGGAATCCTGAGCATCGCGCTGCTGGCATTCGGCGCGGCACGGCTCCCCTACGAAGCGGGGGTGGCCAAGGATCTCCGCGATGCGAATCTGATTCCGGAGAAACTCGAAATCGGCACGCGGGACAAGATCGGCCAGACCAGTTCGGCAGTGGCGCTGGGCGGTTTGCGGACGCTGGTCGCCACCTTCATGAACCTGCGGGCGTTCGGATTTTTCGAGGAACAAAAGTGGGACGATGTGGCGAACACCTACGACATGATCGTCGATCTGGCCCCCCGCACCGGCTACTACTGGGACGCGGGATCTTCCCATGCCGCCTACAACGCGGCTTCGTATTACATCAACGATTCCGACCTGCCGCCCTTGCGCCGCAAACAAGCTTGGCGGGCAACCGTCCTCCGTGGCCGGGAATTCCTCGAAAAGGGCATCCGTAACAATCCTGACAATTGGAATTTGTGGGCCAATCTCGGTTTCCTGCTCAGCGATTCCAACAAGTTCAAGGCCTTCCCCGACCCCGACAAAACCTTCGCCGAAGCCGCCGAAGCCTACCGGCACGCCGGAGAAACCGGAAAGGCGCTCGAATACGTGCAGCGTTCCGAATTTTACGCTCTCGCCCGGGTGAAAGGCCGGGAGAAGGACGCGCTCGCCTTGGGCCGGAAACTGTATGCGACCCAGCGGAACCGCACGCCGACGCTCCAGACCCTCTTGTTCGTGCTGGAGTGCTTCGAAAATCCCGGGATGGACAAGGTCAAGCGGGCGGTCGAAATTTATGGAACACCGGAAAAAGCCTATGAAGCGCTCAGCGCCCATTGGCAACGGACCCGTGAACGATTTCCCATTTATGGGGTGGCGGACACCCTTCAACTCTTGGAAAAACTTCTGAAAATCTCCGCCGACAAAAGCATCCTCAACCAACCCCTACCCTCCGATATCGGCCCGGAGACCTGGTTCTCCAAATAGCCGGACGGCTTTCGTCTCGACAGACCCGCATGAAGCGACAAACTTCGCGCCCCACTCTTTGACCACTCATGCGGATCGCACTTTTCGGTGACATACATGCCAATCTGGAAGCCCTCGTGGCTGTTCTGGAAGACGCTTCGAAACAAGGGGTGACCGACTACGTCTGCATGGGCGACATCGTCGGCTACAACGCAGATCCCGCCGCCTGTCTGGAAATCGTCCGGGCGATGGACTGCCCGACCGTCAAAGGAAACCACGACGAAGACGCGTCGGGAAATCACTCGCTCGACAGCATGAACCCGGTCGCCGCCGCCGCCCTTGAGTGGACTCGCGAGCAGCTTTCCGACGAACAACGGCAGTGGCTCACCCGCCTGCGCATGGTTCGCCAGGTCTCGGACTTTACCGTGGTCCACAGCACGCTCGACCAACCGGCGCACTGGAACTACGTGACCAACCGCTTCGACGCGATGTCGAATTTTTCCTATCAGTTCACCCAAGTCTGCTTCCACGGCCACACCCACGTCCCGCGGGTCTACGTGAAAAGCGACAAGGTCCAGGAAGTCCCCGCCGAGTCCATCGTCATCGAGGCGGGATCAAAATACTTCATCAACGTCGGCTCCGTCGGCCAACCGCGTGACGGCGACTGGCGCGCTTGCTACGCGATCTTCGATCTCGAACACAACCTGATCGTCTTCCGCCGGGTCGAGTACGACATCGCCACGACTCAGGGGAAAATCATTGCCGCCGGACTGCCCCCCATGCTTGCCGAGCGGATCATGGAAGGCCGGTGAGGCAGGGTCGTGGCGGCGGTTTTCAACCGCCATCGCGATCTAAACATCATGCCAATTTGGTAGATCAAGACGAATTGTTCTGTTAGAACGCAAGACCAGAAGCCCGTCGATTTCACCGCAATTTCATCTATCCTTCACTTGATCCGTCCAGCGTGCGGCCGTGGAAATTGAAAAAAACGCCGGACAGACGAAGCGGCCCGTGATCACACGGCGCAGGGTATTGAAGGTTCTCACCGCCGGGATTACGGGTGCGCTGCTCGATGGGTTCTGGTTCGAGCCGGGATACCTCACCCTGACCCGCCGGCAAATCCCGATCCGGAATCTCCCTGCGGGCCTCGACGGATTCCGCATCGGCGTGTTGTCCGATTTTCATTTCCGCCCCGGTGACGACGATGAACTCATCGCCAAGGCGGTCGACCACATCCACGCCGAGAAACTCGATCTGGTCGCACTGACCGGCGATTACATAAGCGGCGACATGCGGGTGGTGCCTCCCCTGCTCTCGCAGTTGGGAAAATTGACCGCCACCCACGGAGTCTTTGCCACCCTTGGCAATCACGACGGTTGGCGTAACCGGACCTCCGCCATCCGGCAGCAATTCGAAAAGGCCGGCATCTCGTTCCTAATCAACCAGAACAGCCAATTGTCGGTTCACGGTGAAAAACTGGCCATCGCTGGCACCGACTTCGTCTGGCTAGGAAAACCCGACCCGGCCCGCACGCTCAAGGGAATTTCCCCGGACACCCCGGTCGTCGCACTGGTCCACGAGCCGGATTATTTCGATGCCATGACCGCCCGACGCGACATCCAACTGCAACTCTCCGGCCACACCCACGGCGGCCAATGCCAAGTGCCGATGATCGGCTATGCGCCACGGAAGGTCAATTTCGGCAGGAAATACCACTACGGACACTACGAACACGGGGATTCCAACCTCTTCGTCACCCGCGGTGTCGGCACCGTCGGCGTGCGCGTGCGCTTCGCCTGTCCACCGGAATTGGCGATCCTGACCTTGCGTTCGGGAGACTTGATTGCGGCCGCCAAATCCGGGTGAAATCGATTTTTCCTGTTGCAAATCATTCTCAATTGCCGATCTTGACGCAGATGTCCCACCCGCGTGCCACTGCTCTCGAAATCGACAGTGCGATGACCTTGAATCAAGCCAAGGTCGGCTGTGACATGCAGATCCGCGTCCTCAGTGGACCGGGGTGCGAACGGCTGAGAGATCTCGGGTTTTGCGAACAGATTCAGGTCCGAAAAATCGCCGACGGCCGGAATCTAATCTGCTCGATCTGTGGCACCCGAATGGCCATCAGCCGCGAACTCGCCGAGCAGGTGCTGGTTTCCCCCGTGGGCTGAAGTCTCATGACCGGCACCTCAGACGCTCCTTCGACGATCGCGTTGATCGGCAATCCCAACGCCGGCAAAACCACGCTTTTCAACGCCCTAACCGGTGCCAATCAACGCGTCGGCAACTACTCGGGCGTCACCGTGGAAGTGAAATCCGGCGAGACCTACACCCCGCACGGCCGCAAGCTTCGCGTGCTTGATCTCCCTGGTTGCTATTCGCTCCGCGCGAATTCGCCCGATGAAAAAGTCGCGCTCGACGCGCTCAACGGCACCCTCCCCGGCGAATCCATTCCGGACCTGATCGTCTGCGTGGTGGATGCCTCGAATCTCGAACGCCACCTGCAGCTCACGCTCCAAGTCATCGAGCTTGGCCTGCCCTGTGTCCTCGCGCTCAACATGGTCGATGTCGCCGAGAAAGCCGGCCTACGGTTAGATCCGGCCAAGCTCGCCGAAGAACTCGGCATCCCGGTCGTGCCGCTGCAGGCGAACGCCAAAAAAGGCATCGTCGAGCTGAAGCAGGCGCTGCGGCTTCCCCTGCCGGTCGCTTCGGAAATCTCGTGGAAGCCCGGCAGCATTGATCCCGAAGGCGACCGGCGCGCCTTCATCACGCGGCTTTGCGAGCTGGCGGCACGCCGCCCGGACGCCCACCAGCAAACCCTATCAGACCGAATCGATTCAGTGCTGCTCCATCCGGTTCTCGGCTGGATTTCGATGGCAGCCATCTTTTTCGGTGTCTTCTGGGCCATTTTCTCCTTCGCCGCCATCCCGATGGGCTGGATCGAGTCCGGCCAAAGCGCGATTGGTGGCTGGATCGAATCGCTGATGCCGGAAGGTGATCTCCGGTCGTTGATCGTCGATGGAGTCGTCGGTGGTGCGGGTGGAGTGATCGTCTTCCTGCCACAGATCGTACTGCTGTTCCTGTTCATTGGTTTGTTAGAGAGTTCCGGTTACATGGCCCGCGCCGCCTATCTGATGGACGGGGTGATGTCCAAAGTCGGATTGAGCGGAAAATCATTCTTGCCGCTTTTCAGCTCCTACGCCTGCGCCATTCCCGGGATCATGGCGACCCGCACCATCGACTCGGCGAAAGAACGAATGGTCACGATTTTCATCGCACCCTGGATGAGTTGCTCGGCTCGGCTACCGGTGTATTTCCTGATTATCCCGCTGATTTTACATGAGAAGGAAGGCACTTGGAAACAAGCGCTAGTCTTGTTCGCGATCTACTCGTTGGGAACTCTCACCGCATTCGTCGTCGCCCGGATCCTGCGCGGTCGGCTGGGCGAGGACATCAGCCCGGGACATTTTCTGCTAGAGCTCCCCCCCTATCGCAAGCCTCAGTGGGGCTACATTTTGCGGCATGTCCTCGACCGCGCTTTTTCGTTCGTCAAAA
>JBBQDJ010000016.1:0-17059 GCA_038319595.1 Verrucomicrobiales bacterium | reverse complement strand
CCACTGGTAGTTCGGCTTGCGCCACTTGCTGCCGTCCATGGGGGTGAACCACCGGTCGCCGGGGCGCGAGTGTTCCGCGCACCAACGGTCGAACTCGGGCCAGCGCGAGTCTAACAAAAACGCGGAATGTCCCAGCGCCGGAGCGTTTTCCTTCGTCGCAGACGGGTGGCGGAAACACCCGGTCATGCCGCAGGAAAGGCAATCACCGGACGGCAACGCGCGAGGCGCGGAAAACGGCGAGGGTATAGGTGTCGCCGGTTGCTGTGAACCGGAAATCGCCCGGATGCGAACCACCAGTTCGGTCACGGTGAGTTCCGTTTCGATGCGCCATGGCCGATGGTTGCGGAAGCGCAGATCGACATAGTTCCAGAAAACCGTGGCATCCAGATCCTGCTCGGCTTGGGAACCTGGAACCACGCGCGAGTGGCCGTGGCGCTCGATGATTTCGAGGCCTGCTTCTAGCGCTGCCTGATAGAGCAGGCCGCTGAGTTGGCAAAGTCCGCCACCGATGGCGGGGACGAGGCAACCCTCGCGCAGTTCGCGACCGGAATGGTAACCTTTGCGCCGCGTGGTCCGTCCAAGCTGCCGCCAAAAACTCATCACTCCGCCCGGAGGGATTTCCAGGCCGTGAAACGCGCGGGCGGCGATGCGCAGGTTCTCGATCTTGCCGGCCGTTAGAGGAAACTCCTCAGGGCTCACTTCCCGCCATAATGGCGCCCGTTTCTCGGCGACCACCGGGGCATCGATCAGCACCCGTGCCTTGCCGTATGCCACGGGACGATAGCCGATTTCCGCAATCCCACGCCGCAGTTGGAACAAGCGGGTTTTTACCTGAAAC
Organism: Verrucomicrobiales bacterium; assembly: GCA_038319595.1. Taxonomy (GTDB): domain Bacteria; phylum Verrucomicrobiota; class Verrucomicrobiia; order Verrucomicrobiales; family Akkermansiaceae; genus Luteolibacter. The sequence goes on along the minus strand of JBBQDJ010000016.1, from coordinate 16,221 downwards.
GCGATGGCCTGCCAGCGGCTAGGCGTTTCGCGTTCGGGTGTGTGTTGGTGCATGGCAGCTTGAGTTCGCTACGGGTTCTGGGACGACAAAAATGACAGCTCATTCATGGCGAATCAGTGACCCATTGGTGTGCGCCGTTGATTGATGTCTGTTCCGCCTGATGCTGGGCATCAGCATGGGTTTGGTGTCGTGTGGCGGTGGCGCATCACGTGGCCACTTCTTGAGATGATCCAGCGCATGGTGGCGCGGTGTCCACAGCAGGCGTCGGTGTCGATGATGACCCACTCGATCAACGCAGTGCCGCCATCGGCGGAGAGAATGACTTTTGGGGCATCGAGATCGTTTTGATAGACCTTGAAAACTTCGCACAAGTCAGAAGCGATGGATTGGCGATCCAAGGTGCATCGGTTGATGCGGCAGCCACCGAAGTCGTTCCAGAAGCGTTTCGCGACCGAGATCTCCTTGCCATCCCAGAAAAAGCGGAAGCGCTTGATGATGCCAGCCATTGGATACAGCCAGCGCTGCAGGTGTTCGCCTTCGAAGCTGTAGCGCGTTTCTTCGCCTTCAGGGGTTTGGATGGTTTCCTCCGTCAGCTTGTCGTTCTCATCGATCAAGGCGACTTCGAGCCGCAGCAGGCCTTCGCAGGACTCGAAGGTTCCGGCATATGAGGCTTCCTCGTGTTCCTGCCATTGTGCTCGAGCTTCGTCTCGTTTGGTTTCCCATTCTTCCGGCACGTGGGCGTAGCTAGAGACGCCGAGGCCGATGGGAGTGGCGGATGCGATGGTGAGAAATGATCTGCGTTTCATGGAGTCACTGGCTAAACATAAAATTTGGGGTGTGGTTAATTCACCTTATACTCCGCACGGATGATGGTGATGATATCCTTCTCGTAGGATGAGGTGTCGTTGTTGCCCTCGGTGGAGGTTTCGGTCGAGTTGGCCGGGTTGATATTGATGATTCCCATCGACGAATCCACGAGTGCTCCGATGCCGGTATTGCCAGCTGAGCGCAGGATGTTCTCCGCGCGGTTGCGGGCATCCTTGGCGGCCTCTGCAAGCATCTCCAGCTTGAGTTCGCCGAGGCGGGTATAGTAATAGTTCGGAGAATTGGAGGTCACAAAGACGCCCTGTTCCAGGAGCGAAGTGATCTCGCGCGAGGCCTTCTCAATCTGCGGCACGTTAGAAGAACTAACAAATACCACCTGCATGGCGCGGAAGCCGATGGACTTGCGGGTTTCCGTCCGCAGGGGAACGGTGGTGCCGGGAAGCACTTTGTCCTCACGCACCATCTCGAACTCCTCGGTGATGCTGGCGGACTGGGTTTTGATGTCGTCCGGCTTGATGCCCTGGGCTTTCAAAAATTCAACCGCTTTGTCAGTTCCAACCTTTAGCGACACATAGGCGGCGGTGCGGTCGCTTCCCTTGCTTTCGATGGTAGCCGACCACTGAATGAGGTCGGAGACGATTCTCTTCTTGGCGGAGCCGGTGATGCGAATGTTGTTTTTCTCCGGTTGTTTTCGGACATCCCGCCAAGTGGTGGCGGCGATGTAGGTGGAGCCCACGAGGCCCAGCGCGAGGGCGAGGGCGGCGAGAGGCGGCAGGCTGAAGCTGCGAACGGGGCTTTGCGGAGGGTTATCGGTGCTCATGGTGGCGTGAATGACGGAGTTGGTTGCCGACCCGGGATGCGCGGTGGCATCACCTATCATTCAGTAGATGCGTAATTCCGCGGTGAAAAGGATCAGGAAATTGATGGATCCTCGAAAATTTATTTTCAGCCGGGATGATGTGGTGAGCGATGCTTGGCGCGGCGTGTCTAGGACCGTCGCGTGATTGAGATGCCGGAACGGTGGAGGGCTTCGCGCTTTTCTTGGGCATCGACGGTCATAGAACGCCGCTACAGCGCGGCGTATGGGCTCGTCTCAGTTGTCAGGTTTGCCATCCTACTTCGGAAACAACTCGTGCCGGAGTCCGATTTGGTCGGCGGCGGCCGCGAGTTGTTTGAGGCGGGAATTGAAGACGTCATCCGTCGGTTTTGCTCCTGCGGGCAAGGTGACTCTTAGCCAACGCGGCAGGGTTTTCTCGCGGGGGTCATCGTCAGGCGGTGCGGCCAAGGCTTTGAGCAGCGTGGGGTAGGGAACCAGTTTTCCTTTCAGATAAAACTGGCCGCGTTCGTTCGCGGTTAGGGAACTGATGCGGTCCTTGAAAAGCCCGGCGCGCACCAGTTCGACAGCCGCATCGGAGTCATTGAATTCGATCACCATAGTCTCGAGTTGCGCGTTCGCGCGCTGAAGTCTTTCGATTTTTTCAGTGTAGCGTTCCTGATTCGCCACCTCGTTGCTCACCTTGTCTAGCAGGTCCTGGTTTTTCTTCCTGAGTGCCTCGAACTCCGTGGGAAGCTGCTCTGGGTTCAATCCCAATTTTTGGATGTCCCCGAGCATCTTCTGGTTCGATTCTAGCAGACCGGCCAGCCGCTCCTTGTAATCGACGAGTGCGAGTTTCTGCCTAGCCAATTCCATATTATTGCGAACCAACTCCTCCTTGGCGTCGAGGGCCCGCTTCATGCCGATCGCGGTTCCCACCGCCCCCAGCATCAGTGTTAGCAAAAGCGCCGCCCCAGCGAAAACCGGCCCGCGATGGCGCCGGGTGAAGCGCAGCATGAGATAGGTCATGCTGGGAGGTCGGGCCTTGACCGGCTTGTGTTGGAGAAAGCGGAAGAGATCCTCCGCCATCGCGCCCGCGGACTCATAGCGGCGTCGGGGATCTTTTTCGAGGGCTTTGAGCACGATCCAATCGAGGTCACCCCGCAGCGCGCGAGGCGAGACTCCGGAATGGGAAGGGCTCGATGACTCGGGCTTTGCAAGCGATTCGGCGAGCTTGGTGCTCGGCTTCGGCGGCGTTTGCTCGCGGATCATGCGTTGCATCTCGCCGTAGGCCGCGCTGCGAAGTAGATCGCCGTCCAGCGGCGTCGCACCTGTTAGGAGTTCATACAGGATGACTCCTAACGAATAGATGTCGCTGCGGGTGTCCACATCCAGCGCGTTGAGTGCCGCCTGCTCCGGGCTCATGTATTGAGGCGTCCCAATCATCCGGCCGAACTGCGTGAAGACCGTTTTTTCGGTGAGTTCCATCCCGATCGCCTTGGCGATTCCGAAGTCGATCACCTTCACCATCGGCTTGCCATCGTGGAGCGAGACCAGAATGTTAGAAGGTTTCAGGTCACGATGGATGATCCCTTTCTGGTGCGCGTGTTGCACGGCCGCGCAGACGCCGGTGAAAAGCTCCAGCCGTTCTCTGGTATCGAGATGGCTCTCGGCACAGTAATTGGTGATCGGCACCCCGATGACCAATTCCATCACGAAGTAGGGCCGCCCGCCCTCCGTGGTTCCCGCATCATGGACCTTTGCGATGTGCGGGTGGTCCATCAGGGCCAGCGCCTGGCGCTCCGCCTCGAAGCGCGCGATGATTTCCTTGGAGTCCATTCCCGCCTTGACCACCTTGAGCGCAACTTGTCGTTTCACCGGTTGGCTTTGTTCTGCTAGATAGACCGTGCCGAAACCGCCCTCGCCGATCTGGCGGAGCAGTTTGTAACGCCCGATCCAATCGCCCTCCCGCTCACTGCGTGCTTCGAGCCAAAGAGGATGGTCCAAGGGTTCCATGAAAGTCTCGTCCGCAAAGTGCGCGGCGATGAGCATCTCAACCTCTTCGCGCAACGCCTGATCGTCCCCACACGACTCGTCGAGATAGGCGGAGCGCTCTTGAGGGCCTGGGATTTCCAAGGCTGCATGCAGGATGATTTCCGGGGCGAGTAGATTCGGCATGGCGGGTGTTTCTTGGTAAAATTTTGAGACTATGGTTGGTCTCGACCTAACTATGCGAAATTCCCCCGGAGATGGGATCAAATTGTTCGGGGAATCACTGAAAGTGGTGGGCAAAATAGGGGGAGTGGACGTCTCGTCCACTTGCCGATGCGCGGCGAAGTCGGGAGCGCGACGCTCGATTCTTTCGCTTCCCATCGGCAGGTGGGCCGAAGTCCCACCCTCCCTACGGATTCCCATGCAAGTGACCACCACTTTCAGCTACACCCTCCCGTCAAACGTCCCGTTTCAGTTCCAGGAACAACCAGGCTCGCGCATAAATCCAATCCCGTTTCGCGGTGGGCGTCGAAATGCCGAGAGCCTCGGCGGTTTCCTCGATGGTCATTCCGACGAAATAGCGCAACTTGACCACCTCGGCCTTGCGCGGCTCGATGCGGGCGAAGCGATCGAGGATTTCATGGATGGCGAGAATTTCGTCATCTTTTACGGAAGGAACGGCGATGATGTCCTCCACGAAACCGGTCCGCGGCATTTCTCCCCCATGCCGCACGGCCTTTCGATGCCGTGCCCTGTCGATCAGGATGCGGCGCATCGATTCGGCGGCGGCGCAGAAAAAGTGCTTTCGCCCCTGCCACTGCGGTTCCCCCGGCGAGAGCTTCAGGTAGGCTTCATGCACCAGAGCGGTCGCCTGCAGGGAATGTGCCTCTGCATCTTGGCCCAAGCGCCAGGATGCCAGCTTGCGCAACTCCCCATAGACGAGCGGAATCAACTCCTCCGCCGCTTGCCTGTCTCCCTCGCTTGCCGCATTGAGGATGCGAGTTACACCGTCGCTGTCGTCTCCCATTCCAAACGCTTCCGTTTTCCGAAAGCTTCTGGCAATCAAAACCGACGGCGAAAGATGATCTGCCCCTGATCACTCGCGCATTTTGAGGAAAATGTGCGAGTGATAGACGTCCCGTTTTGGACAGGGTGAGGCATGAGGACCGGAAGCGAGTCTTCGGGGGAAGGGGGGATCCACGCTGCCCGTTTCATTCGCGCACCAAAGCGGCACCGGGCAGTCCAAGGTGGGCAGCGCACCTCAGATCGTAGCTTTGTTGTTGGCTGAGTGATTAGTGCTTTTTCAGATCGACCATCGTCTCTGCGAAGGCCTTGCCGATTTGTCCGAAAAACTTGGCGGAGCCGTAATAGTGGAAGCCTTGGTTAGAAATGCCGTTGTCGAGGAGGAATAATTCATCCTTGGTGAGAGCCAGTTCGATCTTCGCACGCTTCTCCGTTTCCAGCTTGGCTTGATCCTTCTTCCAATCTCCGCCGTTCTTCTGCCGCTCCTTGAGTTCCTTGTCCTGTGCGGCGAATCCGCTCTTGATCGTATTCGTTTTGGCAAGGATGGCATCCAGATCGGTGGGCCAATATTTTGCGGTGAAGACGTTGGCGACGGTGCCTTTGAACTCAACCATCCCGGCCGGTGCGGCCATGCTTTTGCGGAATGCTTCCGCATTATCACCCGATGTTTCACCACCCACCCCTAGAACTCCGATCACGAAAGGGAGCTTCGGCGCTGATAGATCCTTGCGCACGTCCCGGATCAAACAGGCGAGGAGACGGCTGTATTCGGAATAGTCCTTGATGCTTTTTTTGCCTTTGCTCGGATCGGTTGACGGATAGGAACCCACCAGGTCGTTGAAGCCCTGAAACCATACGAAGCCCGCCAACTCGAAGCCTTCCTTGGGATCGTAATTCGAATCGACTTTCTTGGGATCGGCAAGGACCTCCTTCACATGCTCGATCAACAGTCGGTAATATTTCCCCGCTTTTTCCTTCGCTTTTTCATCGGCGATTTCACCGCCACTGGGCGGACGGAAATCCACCATCAGACTCTTGCCGCCCCAGGCATCCTTGATTAGCAGAATCGGTTCTTTCACAAGCTTCTGCATGGTGATCCCGAAGGTGAACTCAGGACCGATTTTGCCGGTTCCCTCGTGGTGTTGGCTGCCGTAACCTGCTGTTAGTTTGCCGGATTTTTTGCCGACCGGATCTCCGGAAAAATCGCCGTAAGAATAGGCGATCCACACGTCATCGCAGACCACGGGTTTGCCATCGGCCCCGACCATTTCCTTATACAGGTCCGCAGTCTTGGGGTCCTTGGCAATTGCGGGGAAAGTCATGGTCTGTGCGTGTCCTTCCATGTTCGACTGACCGCATAGAATGAAGACTTTGAGGGGTTTGGCCCCGACCGAGCTGGCGAAGGCCATGGCAACTAGGAAGAGACGAATCGTGGATGGGATGCGGGATGATTTCATGAGATGCTGTTTTTGAGTGATGGGCGGATGGGGGTGTGGCTCGCGAAACGTGGAAGGAGTGAGCGGTGTTTCTCGGATGCGGCCGGGCTTTTTTTGGAATTACGAGCACTCTAAAGGCTCGGCGTTTGGGGTGAAGGAGAAAAAGTGCGGGGGGGGTGGAAAGACATGTCGGATCAGTCCGAAGGTGCCTTAAATTTCACGAGGCGAATGAATCACCTGATCCTGCTTGCACAAGAGGACACTCTATCCAAGATGCGTGCATGTGGAAACTAAGATTTGTCCTCTGGATCCTCGCCTTGCTGGTTTGCATGATCGAACCGACATCTGCGAATACCGATGTCCGGCGCTGGACGGGGGATGGGAAAAGTTTTTCTGCGGAAGTGGTCAGCTTCGATCCTGCAACGGGAAAAGTCGTTTTCAAAGGGGAGGACGGGAAGGACTTTGAGATGAACGAAAAGCAACTCTCACTCACCGATCAGGCGTGGTTGCGCGAGTGGGTTTTCATTGAGGATGAGCTGAAACAAAAATTGGAGAAATTGGGCGGTAGAACCGAGCATCATGTCACCGAAGGAAAGTATCCGACCGATCTTTTTATCTATCATCCACCGAATGTGGAAACACCCTCGGAGCGTCCGATGTTGATCCTTTTTTCTCCGACGGGCAGGGCGCAACGGAACCTGCTTCACTATGCGGAAGCCGCCGCAACGCTCAAGGTGGTGCTCGTGGCCTGTGGACAATTCCGCAACGACAGCGGTGGTCAAGAGGCCGATGAAATGCGGGATCGGTTTGGTGAGGTGCTCCCGCGGATTGAGAAATACGTGGAACACGCTCCCAAGCGCCTGATGATGGGCGGCTCTTCCGGGGCCGCTCTCCGCGCCTTCATTTACTCGACGATATTCAAGCGCCCTTGGTTTGGGATTTTTTCTAACGGTGGATGGCTGGGGTCTAACGATGTGCGGGAACGTGATTATCCGCCGATGCGGGTGGCCGTCGTGAACGGCAATAGCGATGAAGCTGCCAATGGGGTGGTCGAAGAGGAATCCAAGATTCTCATGGCCCACGGCTGTAAAATTGCAGTCTTCTCCTTCGAAGGAGGCCATCAAGTGGCACCGCCAGAGCATACGACTGATGCGTTACGCTGGATACTGACAGGAAAGTGACTTGTGCTTGGCGTTCTACCCTGCGAATGGGATCGGTTTTCGAGCCCTGCTGAAGTGATCTCTCCTCTGGTGCGCAAAAAAAGCCGCCTCCCGTGACAGGAGGCGGCTTTGGGAAGTGGAAACCGTTCAAGACGATCTCACGCGCTCAACTCAAGGAGTCGGGACGAGGGAGATGGTCTTGAGAATCCGCGAGGCGATCTGATAGGGATCGCCTTGGGAGTTCGGGCGGCGGTCTTCGAGATAGCCTTGATATTTGTCGCCCTTGACGAAGCTGTGGGGGACGCGGATCGATGCACCGCGGTCAGCGACACCGTAGGAGAATTTGTCGATCGCCTGGGTTTCGTGGAGGCCGGTGAGGCGCATGTGGTTGTCGGGTCCATAAACCGCGATGTGCTCTTCGACGTTGTCGGCGAAGGCGGCCATGAGGGCTTCGAAATAGGCCTTGCCGCCTTTTTCACGGAGGTATTCGGTGGAGAAGTTCGCGTGCATGCCGGAACCGTTCCAGTCGGAATCTCCGAGAGGCTTGCAGTGGTATTCCACGTCGATGCCGTATTTTTCGCAAACGCGGTTCAAGAGGTAGCGGGCGACCCACATTTCATCGGCGGCGCGCTTGGAGCCCTTGCCGAAGATTTGGAATTCCCACTGGCCTTTCGCCACCTCGGCGTTGATGCCTTCGTGGTTGATGCCGGCGTCGAGGCAGAGGTCGAGGTGCTCATCGACGATCTGGCGGGCGATGTCGCCCATGAACTTGTAGCCGACCCCGCAGTAATACGGGCCTTGGCCGATTTTTGGGAAACCATCGACCGGGAAGCCGAGCGGCCGGCCGTCCTGATAGAGGAAGTATTCCTGCTCGAAGCCGAACCAAGCACCGGCATCGTCGAGGATGGTGGCGCGGCCGTTGGATGGGTGGGGGGTGGTGCCGTCCGGCATCATGACTTCGCACATGACGATCGCACCGTTTTTGCGGGTGGTATCGGGGAAAATTGCGACTGGCTTGAGCACGCAATCCGAGCTTCTGCCTTCGGCTTGTTGGGTCGAGCTGCCGTCGAAGCCCCAGAGCGGGAGTTCTTCAACGGTGGGAAAACTGGCGAATTCTTTGATTTGCGTTTTTCCGCGGAGGTTCGGCACGGGGGTGTAGCCGTCGAGCCAGATGTATTCCAATTTGTATTTGGCCATGTTGATGGTTGGTTTTCGGTAATTATCGGTAGTAGGTATCAGGGCTCCTCAGCGATGGGGGGACACCCCAGCCGCCGAAGATGGCTAATGGTCATGAAAAAGCATCATGCGTGCCAAGCCATTATGGTTTTTGTCAGTCATGATCCTCACCCGTGGCAGGGGCGTCGACCGCGATGACGATGAGGCTTGTATCGTCGATTCCGGAGTTGTCGATGGCGCGTTTTAAAAGAGTTACGGCGACGGTCGCCGGTTCCTGCGTGTCGTCGGCAAGGGCCTTGGCGAGGTGCTTTTCCCATAAGCCGTCGATGAGTCCGTCCGAGCAAATCAGGAAGCGGTCGCCGGGCTGATAGGCGACCGCCGCGAAGTGGGGACTGACGCTGGAATGACCGCCGCCGACGACTTCGAAAAGTGCCGCGCGCCGGGGGTGGGCGCGGTATTGGATCTCGCTGATCTCGCCGCGTTTCCACTGGGCCCAGGCGTAGGTGTGATCCCGGGTGAGCTGCTCAAGGATCCCACCCCGGCAGCGATAGATCCGCGAGTCGCCGACATTGGCGAGGTAGAGATTGTCCGGGGTGAACCAGGCGAGGGCGAGGGTGGCTGCCATGCCGGAGCGGTCGGCACAGCCAAGGGCGGTGGTGTTGATTTTTTCATGCACCGAGCGGATCGCCTCAGCGAGGTGGCTGAGCGAGTCGGGGAAAAATCCCGAGGCGGCGGCCTTGAAGGTCTCGGGAATGATTTCCGACATCTGCTGGAGAATGGTGGACGAGGCGATGTCGCCGGCGTTGCCACCGCCCATGCCGTCGGAGATGGCGAAGACCAAGTCGTGGTTGGTCAGCGGACGGTTGCCGGTTGCACCGAGGATTTCGGCACCTGCGGGGCCGGAGGCGAACGCGATCAGGGAATCGTCATTGCGCGGTTTTCTCGAACCGCTGTGGGTGAGGGCTGCCCAATGAAGGATCGCGGCTTCGGTCACGGTGAAAGTAGATTGGGAAAGGGGGGGGAGGCGGATCAAGAGTCCTTCATTCCGAGTGCCGGAGGCGGTGGTAGACCCTCGGCCAGCTCGAAGTCGATGATGCAGAAGCAGCCCAACTTGTCATTGTAAGTGATGTTTCGCGGTTCTGCATCGAGGTGGCGGATGCCGTATTCCAGTTCCAGTTTGGCGAAGAGTTTGTCAGATTTCTCGCGGGTGATCTGAGTGGCGGGTTTGCCGCAGTTGGTCGAGACGAAATAGACTTCCTCGGGATGCTCTTCTACCAGCCGCGGGACATAAGGGCAACCACGGGCCGCCAATACCTTGAGCACGGCCACCTCCGTCGCGTAGCGCTTGTCGGCGTCCGTTCCCTTAAAGCGTTTGTGGACGTTGCCGTAAAAATCGATCCGTACGTTCGAGCGGATGCCGTCTTTGAGTGGGTCGATGGCCATGCGTTTACACAAGAAACGAGCGGACGTCCGCGCTGTCACGCAATTGTTCCCTACAGGATCGATTTTCCACTAGAAAAATTCCCGCAAATGCACGTTGCCAGCGGTCGCCACCAGCGTTAAGGACAACGCATGTCCATTGTTGCAGAACCAACCATGTCACTCGTCGCCGAGGATTCCGCCGTCATGTCGAAAACCCTCGAGCTGTGTGCCGAAATTGCCTCAGATCCATTGTTCCTCAAGCTTCAGGCCAATGTCGAACGTTTCCTGAACGACGATGCCGCCCGGCTGCAGTATCAAAGCGTCCACGAGCGCGGCGAAGAACTCCATCACAAGCAACATGCCGGCATCGAGCTGGGTGCGGCGGAGATCCGCGAGTTCGAAAGTGCCCGCGATGCCCTGTTTGAAAACGAAATCGCCCGGGAATTCCTCTCCGCCCAGCGCGAGTTGGAAACCCTCCAGAAGGAAATCGGCAAATATGTCGCTAGCACGATTGAAAACGGGCGGGTTCCTAGCGCCGACGACCTCATGGCTTCCGGCGGCGGATGCTGCGGGGGCAGTGGTGGCGGCGGCGGTTGCTGCGGCTAATCCGATCTCTTTCCATCGAAAGCCCGTCATTTCCCAATGACGGGCTTTTTGATGCCCGGGCGGGATTGCTAAAACCGCTTCGAGAACTGCGATGCGGCCCCTTGGTCGAGAAAGGTTTGCACTGACGGGTGGTGTCTCAAGTAGGACGCGGTGATCCGAGGTCTAACAGGATCAAGGAGCGCTCGCCGCACCACACGGGCTTTCTTGGTTCCCCATGCCATCAGGATGATTTTGCGGGTTTCCAGAATGGTGCCACAGCCCATCGTCAGCGCATGCGTCGGGACGCTCTCGAGGGTGCCAAATTCTGGAACGGCGTCATCCCGGGTCATCGGGGACAACTCCACCCGCGAGGTCCGCGAACCGATTGGCGTTTCCGGTTCGTTGAATCCGATATGGCCGTTGCGCCCGATTCCAAGAAGCTGCAGGTCGATTCCGCCCGCTTCGGCGATCTTCAGTTCGTAAGCCTCGCAATCACCCGCAGACTCGGCATCGCAGCGAAGGAAGTGGATGTTTTCCGGCGGGAGGTCGATGTGATCGAAAAAGGTCCGATGCATGGTGGTGCGGGACGAATGTGGGTCGTCTTCGTTCATTCCATCGTATTCGACGAGATTGAACACAACGACATTCCTGAACGACAACCCCTCCTCCCGATAGAGGTAGATCAATTCCTCGTAAAGCGGCAGTGGCGTTTTTCCTTGGATCAGGCCGATGACTGCCTGGCGGCCGAGGATCGCCCGTTCCCGGATCAATTGGGAAATTTCCGCAGCGACCTGTGCACAGGCGGAATCTGAATTTTCAAAAACCCTGAATCGGATCGGTATCTTGGCCATTGAGTCCCTGATTCCGACTTAGCCTTCCACTTCTACGATGAAGTTGATTTCCACCGCGACGTTCAGCGGGAGCGCGGCGGCTCCCAGTGCGGTGCGCGAATGCTTTCCCTTGTCGCCGAAGATTTCTACCAGCAACTCGGAGGCACCGTTGACCACTTGCGGATGGTCATAAAAATCGGGCTCGGAGTTCACGAAGGCCGTGAGTGCCACGATCTGCTTCACCTTTTCCAGCGAGCCGATCTCATCCTGGATGACTGCCAGCCGGTTGAGCACGATCATCCGCGAGGCTTGCTTGGCCTCGTCGATAGAGACATCCGAAGGCACCTTGCCGATGATTTTCCTGTCGCCGTCGATGGGCAGGCCACCGGATAGAAATAACAGATTGCCGCTGCGAACACAGTTTACATAGGCGGCGATCGGCACGGGAACGGTCGGCAAGGTCAGGCCGAGCGAGTGGATTTTTTCAAGGATGGTCATGGGTGTGGAAGAGAAGGGGGAGCCGGGGCGGTCGGGAAATCGCCGGTTAGCAGTGCGACGAGTTGTTTGCCGGAAGTGCTCAACGTGGCGCGGTTACCGTCGCCGCTCACCAAGCCACGCGTTAGATAGCGATGGGGAATGGCGGAGGGACGGATCGAGATGATGGTAGGAGTCGTGACCTCGCGCTGGCTTGGGACAAACACCACCGGCAGGCCGGTCGCCGTGAAACTGATCTCCCAAGACTTCGCGCCATCTGCCGCGCCCTTGGCGATCCACGGATAGCGCAGCACGAAGTCCGGTGTGACCGCGGCAGGAACCGCCACTTTGAAATAGGCGGGAGTCGTGGTGATGAAGTGGCTGAACGCGAGTTCGGGATTCGCTTTTTGGTCGGTGAAAAACCGCGAGACGTCACAACCCGTGATGTTCATGCCGTTGTAGATGCCGTGGAAATTTGTCCCGCCACCGTTCTTCTTATGCCAATCCTCGTAGCGCGTGCTCATCACCATCCCAAGCTCGACGTGGCAATGCGCGCGAGTCCGGTCGATCCCGGCCCCGGTGTATCCCATCCGCCCTAACACGCTGCCGGGACTCACTGCATCGCCCGGCTTGACCAGGATTTCCGCCAGATGCGCATAGAGGGAAACCACCTTGGAGTTCTCCCACGGATGTTCGACCACCACGTATTTGCCGTAGTTGCTCTGGCCCGCCACCGCGCTCACATGGACCACGGTCCCCGCCGAGATGCTCGACACCATGTCCAGCGGATTCCCCGCGTTATCCCGCTTCAGCGGAGAAATATCGATGCCCTCGTGGAATTTCGTCATCACCACCTCGCCGTTGATGCGCATGGCATTTCTCACAAAGCCAAAAGACCCGCCTTCCCAAGGCTTGCTCACCTGGCCTTCGAAAGTGCGGTCCACATACATGAAATACTGTTCCGGCTCACCGGTGAACAAATGTTGGTTCTCGGTCGGAAGTCGCAGATCGATGGGTTCTGCGCGGAGCATGCCGGCCATCGCCAGGGCGAAAAATAAGTAACGGATCATCGTGTCGGAGTTATTTCTTTTTTCCCATTTGGCCCGTGCGCGGCAGCATGGAATCGAGCGCCGTGATGTCAGTCAGGGCCACGCCTTTCCAGATCACTAACCGGCCATCCTTGATCTCTTGGTCGATCATCACTCCATCGACCACCCGGCCATTGACCTGTGCCAGCAACCACCGGCCCTGATTGGTGGCAGTCACCGCCGCCAACCGGGTGACCGCGCCCGGTTTCAGCGTTAAGACCAAGCCATAGTCCGCGCCAGCCTCGGAAGGGAAGGGGACAAACGAAACAATGTCTTTCGTGCTGATTTCCGGCAATCGTTGGAAATACCGCGTCTTGCCGTTGGTCATTTGCGGGAAAATCATTTTCGGATTGTCCGTCTCCACCCCCTCCAGATGGAATGAAACGGACGCCTTGTCCTCCTTCTTGCCGCCGCCGAACCCCGCGGGGGCCATGGCCAGGACGAGCATCATGGTGAGTGCTGCGATGCGTGAGTGCATGCACGGAGTGAAGCAGATCGTCACCATCCCGGAAGAAAAATCCGGCTCAAATCCCATCGTGTTGCACCATTGCCGTTGACCCTCGCCCTTCCGCTGACACTCTGCGCCCATGTTTATCGATCACATCCGCATTTTCGGAAAGGCCGGCGACGGCGGAAATGGCGTTGTCTCCTGGAAGCGTGAGAAATTTGTCCCCCGCGGTGGTCCCGACGGCGGCGATGGCGGGGCGGGGGGCGACATCATCCTCGTGGTCGATAACTCCGTGGATAACCTGCGTGCTTACCACTATGACCCGAAACTCATCGCCGAGGATGGCAAAAGCGGCGCCGGTGGTCGCAAAACCGGGAAAAGCGGGAAGGACGTCATCGGCAAAGTCCCGCCCGGCACCGTCGTCTTCCGCAGCAACGCGATGACCGTCCAAGAAGCGGTGGAATTCGAGCGCAGCGACGAAGGCATCGACCTCGAACCCATCGCCGACCTCACCGAAGTCGGCCAGGAATTTGTCCTCTGCAAAGGTGGCGACCCCGGTAAAGGCAACTGGAATTTCAAAACTGCCACCAACCGCACTCCCGTCGAGCACACGCTCGGCACTCCCGGCGAGGTTTCCGTGTTCTACCTCGAGCTTCGCCGCATCGCCGATGCCGGACTCGTCGGTTTCCCAAACGCTGGCAAGTCCACACTCATCGGCAAGCTGTCCCAAGCCAAGCCCAAGGTCGCATCCTATCCCTTCACCACGCTCCAGCCGGTCGTCGGCGTCGTTGAGTTTCCTGGCTACCGCCGCTGCACCATCGCCGACATTCCCGGCCTCATCGAGGGGGCCCATGAAAACCGTGGCCTCGGCCATGAGTTCCTGCGCCACATCACCCGCTGCCGCGTCCTGCTGTTTGTCATCGACATGGCCGGCAGTGAAGGCCGCGATCCGATCTCCGACCTCGAAATCCTTCGCCGCGAGATCAAGGAATACGACGATGAACTCGCCCGCTTCCCGTGGAAGATCATCGCGAATAAAATGGATCTCGAAGGCGCGGCGGAAAACCTGGAAATTTTCAAAGCCCGCTTCTCGAAAATCGACATCATTCCGATTTCCGCCGAGAACGATATTGGCCTCGATGACCTCCGGCAAGTCCTCGACAACGAAATCGGCTACCGTCCCGAAAAGTAATCCCGCCACATGGTCCCGTCCCCCCAGCTCGTTTTCGTTTACGGCACCCTGCGCCGCAGTGGATCTAACCATTTCCGGATGGCCGGGGCGGAATTCATTTCCAGCGGCACCGTCACCGGGCGGCTCTATCGGATCGATTGGTATCCCGGCCTAGTCCTCGACCCAGCGGGCGATGAAATCCACGGCGATGTTTACTCGGTGGATGCCGAGCTCCTCGCTGCGCTCGACATTTTCGAAGGCCTCTCTGCCGGAGAAATCGAGGGCAGCGAATACCGCCGCGTCGCCACCACCATCATGCAGCGCAACAGCCAACCCATCACCGCGTGGGTCTGGGAATGGCTAGGCCTCACTCACGAATCCCAGCGCCTAACTGATGGCGATTGGCTCAAAGAGGAATAGCCAACCATGTCCAGAAAACCCATGGATGATCTCGATCCCATCGAGTGGGCGAAACTGGTGAATCGCACCTGGATCGTTCATAACAATCTCAACAACAGCGCCCAGGACTGGATGGACCACCTCACCGCCCTTGCCGATGGTCGCCTCATTCCATCCTGTGAAATCGCCCGCGCCATGTGCAAGGTCCGCGATCCACTGGACGACCCGAAACCCTGGTTTTACGCCGGCCTCTTCCACCTCGCCACCGCCGAGGAGGCCTGCCGCTTCCTTCCCAATCACCGCGTCACCCGCGCCACCATCCCCACCATGGCCGACGACGAAGCAGTCCTTCTCTGGCAAGACCGCATCACCCCCGAGACCCGCGTCCTGCTGGATCGGCTCCGCGCCGCGATTCCAAAAATCGTTAGTTAGAGATCGTTGAGGGTTTCCAGTGAGCCGAAATTTTTCAAGATGAAGACCATGAGCTCTACGCACATGGCGATGGGTAAAATTCAAATGGGCGGACGGCGTGCAACGAACGTGGTTGCCGCGTCTCGCCGCAATGCTCTCAGTTGAAGCATGAAGACCGAAGAGTTGAACCTCAGATGAACACTGTACTAAAGCTCTATATCAAGCGCCCCATTTGACGCTTACCATTGGTATGTAGCGTTGAATATCATGCATCCCTAACCTCCACCGTCCCGCCGTTTCACCGACTCCTCGATTTTGTTCCAAAAGGTGCTTTCCTGTGCTTGCCTCCGTCACAGTTAGTTCCCACTCTATAGATCCTAGAGAGAAGAATGCATCCTCCTCTCCGGCTCCCCCCATCTCTGCACCCCCCTCTTCATTTGACCCAGATCAACAACCCTCGAACCACCCATCCACCATTCTCATTCACCACTGAAACACCGATGAAACCAACCCACCATTTCACCACCTGCATTGCGCTTGCGATGCTCGCCAATCCCGGCCTGAGGGCCCAGGAAGAACCCAGCCCGGAAATCGTCGGTCTGCAACAAGCCGCCGCGGACTTCGTCATCGCCTATAACAACAAGGACGCCGCTGGCATCGCCGCGCTGTTCACCGAGGACGGCGAGATGACCAACCTTACCGCCGACGAATCCACCACCGGCCGCGCCGATATCAAAGCGCACTACGACGAAGTCTTCGCCGAAAAGGACGTGCCCAAAGTCGCCGTCGAGGTGGCCTCCGTGCGCCTCGTCGCGCCGAATCTGGCGGTCGAGGATGGCACCGTTCACATGGACCCGCCGGGCGATGACACCCCGGTCCGTTCCACCACCTACACCGCAGTTTTGTTGAAAAATGACAAGGGCGTCTGGCAAATCGCCAGTACCCGCAATCTCAAGGATGTCACCGA
>JBBQDJ010000015.1:0-17289 GCA_038319595.1 Verrucomicrobiales bacterium | reverse complement strand
CCAAGGACGACAATGGCCAGCTCCGCTGCGGAGCGGCGGTGGGCGTTGGACCGGATTGCATTGACCGCGGCCGGGTACTCATCGATGCCGGGGCGGACGCGTTGTTCATCGACGCGGCGACTGGGCACACCCGCCATGTGATGGAAGTGATCGGCCAGCTCCGCTCGCTCTCTGACGTGCCGGTGGTTGCTGGCAACGTAGTCACCGAGCAAGGGGCGCGGGATCTGGTTTCGGCCGGAGCGAGTGCGGTGAAGGTGGGCGTGGGACCGGGGTCGATCTGCACCACGCGCGTTATTTCAGGCGTGGGGATGCCGCAATTCACAGCGATCCGCAATGTGGCGGATGTCTGCCGCGAAGCCGGGGTAAAGGTGATCGCCGACGGTGGGATCCGCTACTCCGGCGACATCGTGAAGGCGCTGGCCGCCGGAGCGGACTTGGTGATGCTGGGATCGCTGCTCGCCGGGACGCGCGAAAGTCCGGGCCAGACGGTTCAGTCACAGGGGCGGCGCTTCAAGACCTACCGCGGCATGGGATCCATCGGCGCGATGCAGAAAGGGGCCGGCGACCGCTACGGCCAGAACAGCTCGGGGAAACTGGTGGCCGAAGGGGTCGAGGGCCGGGTGCCCTACAAAGGACCGCTTTCCGATGTGATCTTCCAACTCATGGGCGGCCTAAAATCCGGCATGGGATATGTCGGAGCCACCAATCTGGACAACCTTCGCGAACGCGCCAGCTTCGTGCGGGTCACCGCCGGAGGACTCCGCGAAAGCCACGTCCATGACGTCGTCATGACCGAGGAACCCACCAACTATCAACCACTGAGTTAATTTCAGTTTTCAGCATTTCAGCATTTCAGCTTCTCAGCTTTTTCTTCCAATGCACGATTCCCACCACGTTGCCGTTCTCGATTTCGGCTCACAATACACCCAGCTCATCGTCCGTCGCGTCCGTGAACTCGGTTATTTCGCCAAGCTCTACGCGATCGAGGATTTCCCGGACATCGGCAAGCCCGGAGCCATCATTCTATCAGGTGGACCGAAGAGCACCAGCGAGCACGACGCGCCGGACCTCGATTTCGAAGCCCTGAAGGCGTTCAACGTCCCGGTCCTCGGTGTCTGTTATGGAATGCAGCTTCTCAACATCAAGTTCGGCGGCAGCGTGGAAGCGAGTAATCGCCGCGAATACGGTCCGGCGAATTTGTTTCCCGCCGCCAGTGTCGGACTCTACGAAGGGGTGTCAGCTTGTTCCCAGGTTTGGATGAGTCACTCGGACACGGTGAAAATCCTGCCGGAAGGCGCGAAGGTAATCGCGTCGAACCAACACGGCACGCCCGTTTCTCTGCAATGGGACGAGTTATTCTTCGGCATCCAATACCATCCGGAAGTCACCCACAGCCACGAAGGCCTGCGGATCCTGAACAATTTCCTCTCCCACGCCGGCGACCTGCTGCCGTTTGTCATCGACGATTTCAAACGCGAGATGATCGACAACATCCGCGAGACCGTCGGCACCCGGCAGGTCGTCTGCGGTGTCTCCGGCGGCGTGGATAGCACGGTTCTCGCAGTTTTGCTCCAGCATGCCGGCGTGAAGGTGCGGGCGATCTTCGTCGATAACGGCCTGCTTCGCAAAGACGAGGCGGCGGTCGTGCAGGAGAACTTCAAACGCATCGGTGTGGCGATCGAAACCGTCGATGCCTCCGAAAAATTTCTCACGGCACTCGCCGGCGAGGGCGATCCCGAGAAGAAGCGCAAGATCATCGGCACCATGTTCATCGAAGTTTTCTGGGACTCGGTGGGCGATGCTGAAATGCTCGCGCAAGGCACACTCTATCCGGACGTCATTGAAAGCGCATCGAACGCGAAGTCCAAAGCCTCGGTCATCAAGACCCACCACAACCGAGTTCCAAAAATCCTCGAACTTCAGGCGCAAGGAAAAGTGTTAGAGCCGCTGGCAGAACTCTTCAAAGACGAAGTCCGCGAACTCGGCACCGCCCTCGGCATTCCCGAGGATATCCTCCAGCGTCACCCATTTCCTGGCCCCGGTCTATCCGTCCGCTGCCCGGGAATCGTGGACAAGGAGCGCCTCGACATCATCCGCGAGTGCGATGCCATCTTCATTGGCAAACTCAAGGAGCACGGCTGGTATGACAAAGTCTGGCAAGCCTACGCCGGTCTGATCCCAGTGAAAACCGTCGGCGTCAAAGGCGACGAACGCAGCTACGAATGGGCCACCAATCTGCGTGCCGTCATCTCAGAAGATGCCATGACCGCCGATTGGGTGGAGCTGCCGGCCATCATCCTCCGCGAGACCAGCCACAAGATTTTAAACGAAGTCAAAGGCATCAACCGCGTGCTTTACGACATCTCCACCAAGCCGCCCGCCAGCATCGAGTGGGAATGAAAAATTGGAGCGCGGAATTGATTCCGCGTGAATCAAGGAAGGGCGAACTCCGATCCGCCCCAGCCCATGAGAAGCCAATGAAATGAGAGAAAGCCACGAATCATTGTCTCCTCATGGGCCTCGGAGATTCGGAGATCTCCGCTCCTTGGAAGAAGGAACACTTTGGAAGATTCCCGGTGGTCGAAACTTCACGGGCACCGGTATCAACTCCGCGATCCAATGAAAGCCCATCCCGATAACCGCGCGGTGTCCGATCTGTTCCGGGTCTTCGGCGGTGACGAGCGACCTTTCCCGGCGGACGTGCGGAAAATCTCCAGCGCCCGTGGCATGCACCTCGGTGAATACCGCGCTTTTGCCGTTCTCATTCCGCTGTCCTTTTTCTTCATGACTGGGACCACTCTCGCCTCACGGCTGGGACCGGTCGCCGGGTGGTTGACCGCGCTTCCGCTAACATTCCTGGGACTGAGTATCCTGCCCTTCGTTTTCCAGGCAAAAAACCCGCTGACCCAATGGCGGATCGCCTCCACGCTATTTCTGATTTGGGCCATTTTTCACTGCCAAGGCGAGGGACCGGAAGCATTGGTCTCCTACATTTGGATCGGCATCATGGCCATGGAAACAGTGGCGGGTGGAGTGATGACCGTTCAGGAAGGCTTGGCGCTTTCTGGCAGAGGCGGCATTGCTCTGCGGATCTCACTGGCGATCCTGTTGCATGTCGCTGCCATTTTCATCGGTTTCACATTCGGCTGGCCGTGGGGAGTTGCCTGTGGCGCGGTCATCGCTGCCGGTTTCTGTTGGGGCGTCCTCAATCCTAGCTGCCAGTGGTTAGGGCCCGTCTATCTAACCACGGAGAACAAGGAAATCCTCATCACCATCGATGACGGTCCTGATCCCCACGATACGCCGGTCCTGCTGGATCTGTTGGATCGCCACGCTACCAAGGCCATCTTTTTCATGATCGGCGACAAGGTCCGGGCGCACCCCGAGCTCGCCCGTGAGGTCATCCGCCGGGGACACGAAATCGGCAACCACACGCTCACCCATCCAGCCGGATCGTTCTGGTGCGCAGGTCCTTGGCGGACGCGCCGTGAAATCGAAGGTGGCCAGCAGATCATCGAGGAAATCACTGGCAAAAAGCCCCGGCTTTTCCGGGCACCCGTCGGGCACCGGAACCTTTTCACTCATCCGATCTGTGCCGCGCTCGGATTGGAGGTCATGGCCTGGAACCGTCGCGGATTCGATGGCGTGGAGAAAGATCCTCAAAAGGTCCTATCCCGGATTCTTCCGCAGCTATCAAATGGCGATATCGTCCTCCTCCACGAAGCGACCCCCATCGCTGGGGAAGTCCTAGCAGCAGTCCTCGATGCAGCAGGAGTTCAAGCTAAAGCCAGTGCGGCGTAAAATTTAAATTGGAGGACAGCGTGCCACGAACGTGGTTGCAGCGTCTCGCCGCAATGCATTTTGGTCCGCCCCGAATGGGCAGAACCCAGTCGCGTGATTAACCAAAGTTTCGGCATTTAAGTGAGCGCGTTGCGGCCAGACGCCTCAACCACCGTCTTTGTCCATCATCTTTAGTCTAACGAAAAAATCCTCCACTGTAGATGCAATGAAGTTTTTACTTGAAGTTACTTACAGATACGAGGCGGACCATGGGCTAACGGTGAACCGAGTGCCTGACAAGCGGCTCTCCAGCCGAAAGCAAGGTCGATAGATCAGACGCAGGGACTCGCTTGATGTGAAATAGCCGGGAACAACGGCATACAAGCTACCCATCGAAGTGCAGTCTTTCCGGATGACTCCATAGCCAGCGAGGTAGCTGAGAAAGAAGACTGCCGCGACAAGGAGTCCGGCTTTCGAAGAGTTTCTAGCAGGTTTCATGGATGGATAAGTTTTGATTCAGCTTTCCCCAGCGACTTCACCCGCTCTTGGATCGCGAGGCCGAACCGGTCACTCTGGACGAGATAGTTCCACTGACCGGCCTCATCGCCTGTCTTCCGCGATTCTGCGAACCATTCAGTTTCCTTGCGCGGGCGGAGGACTTCGCTACGACCCACTAACACCCGGACGATTTCCGCTGCAGGCGGCGAAACTTCCAAAGGCAGCAAGCGGTCGGTCGTTTCACGGGGGAGCACCCAGAAAACGCGCAGGCCGGGACTTTCAAAGTAGCTGTGCCACCAAGTTTCCACCATCGAGCGGGCTTCGGTGTCGGTGAGCCCACATCCGACGAGTCCGGTTTTGATGGCGCGGTAAAGCGGCTCCGAGAAACCGGCCGGCTCGGCGATCAAGTCGGATTCCGCGATGGAAAGGGTGCCACCCGCATCCAATCCGCCGGGTCTTTCGGTCCACCGGAGCTTGCCATCGGCGATCTCGAAAGCGACCAGATAGGGAATACGTCCGCCGGTATGGTTATCGAGGTGGAGTGTCTCATCCGCGCTCACGGTGGTCTTCAAGCCAGGATCAAAATGCCCAACGCCGCGATAGAACAGATAACCCTCCGTCTCGCTTGGGAAACTGCCCGTTTTCCAAACCGAGGTGGGCATGGGCGAAGGCCGGGAGCGTTTCCTCTTCGCGCTCAAGTCCGGAAAGAAGAACCCCATCCGAGCCAGAGACGGTGGTGAAGGTTCCCCACTCGTGAAGCTGATAGATCGGCCAAGCTTGGGCAGCGGTGGAGACCAGCAGGAGGAGTGCGGAAGTTTTCATGACATCCGTAGAGTTGCTACGGAAGCGGATCGCACTCAAGCAGCATTGATCCCGTTTACGGAGATTTTACAGAAGCTCTTGGCGTCATCAGATCCCAAGATTCGCCAGGAAACCGTCAGCCGCCTTCCGGTGCGCGGCTTGTTTTTCCGCACTCATCTTCTCCCAACTTCTCGCCATCATCGAGAGCCTCGGGTTTTTTAGGAAAAACGGTAGATGGTCTGCGATGAAGGTCCAGAAGAGTCCGTCCCAGATCGGGCACCAATCGCCCTTCGGCTCGTCGGACATCTTTAAAACATAATTGGAACCTGAGAGATACGGCTTGGTCGTGAACGTCCCGCCGTCCGCAAACTGTGACATGCCGTAAACATTCGGCACCATCACCCAGTCATAGGAATCCACGAACATTTCCATGAACCAGCGATACACGTCGTCAGGTTTGATCCGACACAGCAGCATGAAATTTCCCAACACCATGAGCCGCTCGATGTGGTGGCACCAACCGTCGTCCAACAGTTGCCGGATCACCCGATCGACCGGTGGAATGCCAGTGGTCCCGTCGTAAAATGCCTGCGGCAGGCGTGTTTCAAAGCCCCAGAAGTTCCTGATCCGGATCTCCGTGCCGCGATGCTGATAGATCCCATGCATGAATTCCCGCCAGCCGATCACTTGGCGGATGAAGCCCTCCAGCGAATTCATCGGCACCGTGCCGGCCCGCGCCATCACCCGGTCGATCACGTCCTGTGGGTCAAGCAAGCCGATGTTCAGGGCCGGCGTGATCGCAGCATGGTAAATCGTCGCATGTTGCGTGGAAATGGCGTCCTCATAGAGACCGAAGTTTTCAAACCGTTCGTCGATGAACCGCTCCAGCCAGTCCTCGGCATCCCGGCGGGTGACTGGCCAGCGGAAGTGCTGCACCGATCCGGGGTTGTTCGGAAATCTCTTGGTAATGTAAGTGCTGGCTTCGCGGGTGAATTCGTTTGCCCGGCAGATCGGTTCCGCCGGCGGCAAATGGCCCTTCGGCAGCTTCGCCCGGTTGTCCGCATCGAACGACCACTTACCGCCGGTGGGGCTGCCATCTTTTTCCAACAGAATGCCGGTGCGCTTGCGCTGCGCCTCGTAGAACACCGCCATGAACGGCTTCTTTTTCGATGCCACTTGAGCCGCGATGAATTCGGGAGGACTGAGGAAATTCGGCGATGGATAGATGACGGTCTTCACGCCGCGGTTCTGAGAGAATCGAGTCAACCGCTTCATCAAAACTCCGTCTGCCGGATCGGCGAAATGAATTTCGGTGACCGTCTTCGGGAGATGGCGCTCCAACAGATCCGCACTATCTATCACCGAGCCCGTGGGAACCTCGATGGTTTTCACGACCAGTCCCGTGGCTTTGAGCTCGGCGGCATAGGCCTTCATCGACGCCCGGTGCAGCATGAGCTTCTGCTGGTGCATGGCCGCCGGCCAATGCGGATCGTTCCCGAAGAACAAGGGATCCTCAATCAGCCACACCGGCCGTGCGGGGGTGATCGCCGGATGCTTCCGAAAAAGCTGATGGGGATAGACGAGTGTTAGAGTCACGGGATTTTTACGGGATTCGAACCGGCCTCGTTCCTGGTTTCGCATGGGCCAGCCTGGCAAGCGGCTGAAGGGTGAAATAGGTGTCCAGCGAGGTGGAAGCGAGACATCCGATCCCGACGAGATCGATGCCACCCTGGTCGGCCAAGGAGCCATCCGCCATTTGGACCAGGCTCACCCGTCCGACGATCAACTTGGTGCCGTTGGCGGGGATGTCGATGATGTCTTCGAGTACCAGTCCGATGCGGAGACGCGATTCGCTGACGAAGGGTGCAGGAAATCCGGGTTCGTAATAGGGCGTGAGTCCGGTGGCCTCGAACTCGGAGACCTCCTTGGGGTAGCGCGCGGAACATTGGTGCGCGGCATCGAGTATTTCCGGATGAAGGTGGTTGATGGTCCAGCAGCGGGTTTCCATCAGATTGGCGAGCGTGTGCCGTTCCACAAGATCCGGGCGGCTGACCATTCCTAACAGGCATGGCTCCGAACCCAGATGAAGAATACTGGAAAACGGCGCGAGGTTGGTTTGCCCGGACCCATCGGTCGTGCCGATCAGGCTGATCGGCTTCGCCCCAGGCAGCGAAGTGGCGAACTGGACACGGGAAAGTAGGTCCATGTTTCCGATGTCGGCGGCGGTAAATGTCTGCATCTCAAATAGGAAGACGGTGAGGAATGGTCCAAGTTGGGCGGCGATCCCGGCCGGTCAAGAGAGGAATCCCATGAATCGGCCTCCCGGTTCCTAAGGTTGGACGGCGAGGGCGGGTTCACCCAAAGTGGTGTGGCGCTTCGTCCACCATCGCAGTCTATGCGGGTGCAGCCACAGCCTCTTGGCGAGGCGGAGGTGTTGTCTAACCTAACGGAAACTCACCATCATCGTCGATGCCGACCCAACCGAGGCGGCCGAAGGCGCGGAGGAGGGAAGTGACAGGCTCGCCGTCTTCCTCGCCTTCACCGTGCTCGATGGTGGCGGAGCTGCTGAGACCGCGGTTGCACTCAATGCTGATGACGGTGGTGTAGCTTCCCAGATAGATCCAATCGCCCCAGGCTTTGGATTCATGGCGGGGTTCGAAGTGTTCCTTGCGGAGCGACGCGAGAATCTCGGTGATGGTGCTAGGGGTGGCGGATTCGGGAAGCTGGATGAGTGTTTCCATGAGGAATAAGTTCGAAGGAGAAAAGGAAGTGAAAGTGGTGGCCGGAACAATGGCGGAAATCAATGGGCGGGTCGAGTTTCGTTAGCGAATGTCGCCTCGCATAATTTCGCGTAGGCACCGTCAAGTGCAAGGAGTTCGTGGTGGGTTCCTTGTTCGATCAGTTTCCCGTGCTGTAGGACGCAGATGCGATCCGCTTTTTGGACGGTGGAAAGACGATGGGCAATGACAAAGCAGGTGCGATCGGAACGAAGATTTTCCAAGGCCTCCTGGACCAGCCTCTCGGTGTGGTTGTCGAGCGCGGAGGTGGCCTCGTCGAGCAGCAGCAGTGGGGGATTTTTCAGCAACGCGCGGGCGATCGAGAGGCGCTGTTTTTCGCCACCGGAGAAGCGGCTGCCGCGTTCGCCGGCGATGGTGTCGAGTCCGTCGGCGCTGGCGCGGACGAAGCCAGCGGCGTTGGCGGCTTCGAGCGCGGACCAGATTTCGTCATCGGTGGCGTCCTGTTTTGCAAGCTGGAGATTTTCGCGCAAGGTGGTGTTGAAGAGAAAGCTTTCTTGCGTGACGTAGCCGAGTTGGTCGCGCAGCCATTCCTTGGAAATGGTGTCCAGTGGAACGCCGTCGATGACGATGCGTCCGCCAGTGGGATCGTAGAAACGGGTGAGCAGATTGAGCACCGTGGATTTCCCCGCACCGGTTGCTCCGACGAGGGCGATGGTTTGTCCGGGCAAGGCTTCCAGTGAAAGTCCGCTGATGGTGGGAGCATCTTCGGAATATCCGAAGGAGACGTTATCGAATTTCACGTGGCCGGTCATTTTTTCCGGACGCAGGCCTTCGGTTAGATTGATTTCGTCCGGCGTGTCGATGATTTTGAAAACCCGCTCGGCGGAGACGATGCCGCGAGTGAACGTCTGCGCGAGGGTGTTGATGCGGGAAATCGGATCAAACAGAAATCCCCAGGCGACGAGGAAGGAAACGACGACGCCCGGCTGGATCTGTCCTTGCAGCGCGAACCACGCGCCGAACGCGACCATCAGGATGATGCCGGACTCGGCGATGAACGAGACGCCGGGCCAGACGAGGGACTGGCCGCGCATCACGGTCATGGTTTTTTCCCCGACCTTGCGTGAGGCTTTGTCGAAACTTTCCAAAGCCTGCGGTTCGACGGTGTAGGCCTTGATCTGTCGGATGCCGGCGAGGTTGTCGTGGAGAATGGCATTGAGCGCGGAAGTGGCTTCCGAAGACTCGCGCCACATCGGCTCGGAGCGGCGGCTCCACCAGGTTGTTAGGGCGCCGATGAAGGGCAGGGGAATCAGGGTGACCAGCGTGAGCTGCCACGAGTGCCAGAACATGTAGGCAAAGACGATGACGAACTGGAGGATCGCCGCGATGGCCTGGTCCACGCCCTCGATGATGATGCGATTGGTAGTTGGCACGTCGTTGGCGACGCGCGACATAATTTCGCCGGAGGAATTCGAGTCGAACCATTTCACCGGCAGCCGTTGGAGTTTGTCATAAAGCTCGACGCGGATGAGATGGGTGAGTTTCAGCTCCAACGCGTTGTTGTAATAAGTGCGCAGCGTGAAAAGCGCCTGCCGCAGGAGAATCGCGCCGATGCCGATGGCAGCGGTGGGAATGATCAGGTCCGGCCGTTTTTTCCCAATGATCACGTCGATGAACTGCATCGTGATCCCCGGCAGGACCAAGACGAGGACCGTGCAGGCGATGGCCATCAATAACGAAAGTGCACTCTGCAGCGGATACCGGAAGGTGTGGCGGAGGATCCGCACGAGGATGGACATGCAAGCAGGATGGACTCGGAATAGAACAATTGAAAAGGGGAAGAATTCGTTCTTGCTGGTGAGAGCTGAATCCCAATGGTTCGCGGGGAAATGTTGGCCGATCCGGGAGTTTATGCGTGGGCGCTGCTGGCGGCGCTGTGCATCGGGCTTTCGAAGTCGGGATTCAGTGGGATCTCGATGGTGGCGGTGGTGATTCTTGCGGATATCTATGGCTCGAAGGCGTCGGTGGGATTGACCTTGCCGCTGTTGATCGCGGCGGACTTGATGGCCTATCCGGCATTTTTGAAACACGGGTCATGGCGGCCGGTGTGGAAATTGTTAGGTCCGGCGTTGGTAGGGATCGCCGTCGGCTGGTGGGTGCTGGGGGAAATTTCGGATACGACCGCCCGGCGGGTGATCGGTGGCTGCGTGCTGATGATGGTGGCGCTGCAAATGCTCCGCCGGTGGAAACCGGTGACCTTTGACGGACTGGCACAATCCAAGAGCTTCGGCCTCGGGGCGGGTGTCCTTGGCGGATTCGCGACCATGCTGGCAAACGCCGCAGGTCCGGTGATCCAGCTCTATCTGATGGGCCGGAAGCTGCCGAAGATGGAGCTCATCGGCATCGGCGCCCGCTTTTTCTTGCTGATCAATCTGATCAAAGTGCCGTTGAACACCAAGCTGGCGCTCATCACCCATGCGAGCTTGCTGGATAATCTCAGGCTGCTGCCCGCTGTTGCTGTGGGGATCTTTGGTGGGAAATGGCTGTTAAAGCATGTCCCGCAGGCAGCGTTCGAATGGATGATCGTGATTTTTGCGACCGTCGCCGGGCTGCGGATGGCGATTTGGTGAAAACCTTGTGGCGTCTTCAGTGCCAGGAGTTCTGCTTCATATTCTGATAGTTCTGCCACGCGAGGTAGCCGAAGAGGAACGCCGTGTAGAAGGAGTTCATTTTCCACAAGCCGAACAATGCCATGGCACCGGCTGCCACCATGCCGATGGCGAAAACCCGGGACGGAGGTTTGATGTAGAGTTCGGCGATACGTCCGCCGTCCAAAGGAATCACGGGCAGCAGATTGATGACGCCCCACCAGAAGTTGATCCAGACTAGGTTTCCCAGCAGGATGTAAATAAAGGGTTTTGACCGGAAGAAATCGATGAGTTCGGTGGTCCGGAAGGGGAGTTTGAGGTCAAACAATTCGCCGCCGACGAACGCGATGACGTCGGCGCTGTCGAAAATCAGGCTGAGCACCGCGAGGATGACGAGCAGGAACGCGAAGCCCGCTCCGGGGCCGGCAGCGACCATCCAAAACCGTTGTTGGCGGTTGAATCTTCCCCCCTGATTCATGGCGAGGCCGCCAAAGGAGGTCAGCATGATACTGGCGTAGCCCCCGCCGAGCTTGCGGCCGGTGAGGGCGTGGCCAAGTTCGTGGATCAGGACGGAGACGAACGCGGCGAGGACAAAGAGGGCCACGGCGAGAAATGCTTCCTTCGTATCCGCATAGACGGCCCCACCCAACAGGGCGGAGACCACCCAGAAGAATGGTTGGACTTCTACGGGGATGCCGAAGAGGGAAAATCGAATCATGTGCCGCTTCGGTAGGCGAAGATGGCAAACCGTGCAAGGACGACCCATCCGAAGCTGTGGAATCAGCCGTAGAGTGTAACTGAAAGTGGTGGGCAAAATAAGGGGAGTGGATCTCCGGTCCACTTGCCGATGCGGGGCGAAAGAGGAAGCGCGAAGCTCATCTCTTTCGCTCTCCATCGTCCGGGCGAACAGAAGTGTCCGCCCTCCTTACCGGTGCAACAGCTGCCACTGAAAGTGGTAGGCTAGTAAGGGGAGTGGATCTCCGGTCCACTTGCCGATGCGTGGCGAAAGCCTAAGCGCGAAGCTCATCTCTTTCGCTTCCCATCGTCCAGGCGGACCAGAGATCCGCCCCCCTTAGGTGGTCCCATGCCGCTGCCTACCGCGCTCAGCGACATCCAATGCAAGGATCTTGACCCGAAAAGGATCCACGTGTATATGGCTGCCCCGCTTGAAGTTACCTTACCCGCCCCGATGCCTAAAGTTTTATCGATCCATCAATTGACCGGACTCTCCTGTTTGGCTCTCGCCCTCGTTTCCACTTCCTGCACGGTCAGCTCCGGGCCCGTCATCCGGCCCCGGCACGAACGGAAACTCTATCAATGGCATGACGACGGCGGTGCCGGCAAAGTGACGGTCCGAATCAGTCTCACCGACCAGATCGCGGCATTCAAACGCGGTGACCGCGAAATCGGCTGGTGCTACGTCGCGACCGGCAAGGAAGGTCACGACACCCGGCCGGGCAGCTACACGATTACCGAAAAAATCGCGGACAAGCATTCCAACATTTACGGCTGGTTCGAGGATGAGTTTGGAAACGGCACCGATGGCGATGCCAAGGCCAGTCAGCAAGTTCCCGAGGGAATGGTCTATGTTCCGGCGCCGATGCCTTACTGGATGCGGCTGACTTCGTATGGCGTGGGCATGCACGGCGGCATCATCCCGGAGCCGGGACAACCGGCATCTCACGGATGTATCCGTCTGCCCAAGGATTTCGTCCCGACTCTGTTTGAGTCCGTCGATGTGGGGACTCCGGTAGCCATCACCAACGAGCCCAGCGAGCAAGGGCCGATGCAACAGGGCGGGCCGCCGTCGGAAATGGTTGGGTCACAATCTCCCGGAACTCCTTGGAATCCCGGTTCGAGCGGCCCGCAGAGCGCTGAGTCGGTCACTTACCGAAACGGGATCCCGGTGTTTGTCCGTTGAGTTTCAAAACGATAAAACCCGCCAGGAGCAACACTCCGGGCGGGTTTTCTACATCCTGGGGGGTCCAAAGGCCCGGTTCGCTTATGGCTGGGCGGGTACGTATAGTTCCGACCCTTTGGCCAGGACGGTTGCATTCGTGAGATCAAGTCCGTTGAGGGCATTGAGCCGCTCGGTGTCGGTGCCGTGTTTGCTGGCAAATTCTCCGTAGGTCATCTCGCCGTCGATGGTGACGGGATGGACTTTCTTTTCTACTGCGTTCGCCTCTGGGGTTGGGACCGCTGGAGGAGCGCTGGCGGCTGCTGGTTTTGACTCGGCAGAAGCAGCGGAAAGCCTTGGCGCGGTCGGGGTGGAGACCGGAATGTTGTTCGGCACTGCGGCGGGAGTCTTAGCGGTGGGGGCAGAGGCTTTTTCCGGATAACTGCGGCCGTTAGTCGAGGCGGAAGGAGCGGAAACCATGGTCATTGAAGATGCCGGAGCAGCACCACCGAGGTTGATCATCTGGCCGGGACGCAGGGCTGATGCCTTCACCGTGGGATTGGCCGCAACCAACTTTTCAGTGCTGATCCCATGCTTTTTGGAAATACTGAAGAAGGTCTCACCCGCCAGCACCTTATGGCTCTTGGCGGTGGTGCTTGGAGCGCTCGGGGTGGCCTGGGCAATGGCTTGGCTGCTGGTGGCCGCAGCAGGTGCGCCCGGAACCTTGAGCTTTTGCCCCGGACGGATGAGGGCGGTGGTCTTCAATCCGTTGGCTTTCGCCAGCTTTTCAGGGGTGGAGCCCACCTTGCGGGCGATCCGCTCTAAACTGTCGCCTGCCTTGACCGTGTAGGTCGCTGGGGCGGAAGGCGCGGCCACGGGTGCTGGTTCGGGAGCTTTCGTCGCCACGACCTTATCCACGGCCGCGGGTGCGGGACGGGCAGGACGCTCCACCGAACGCAGATTGGCGTTTTCATCTTCCAACTGATGGATCTGCCGCTCCTGCTCCTTGCAGAGAGCGCGGAGGGTTTCGAGTTCCGATTTCGCGAGCAGGGTGGGCGAGGCGAGAACCATCGACAGCGTGGCGAACAGCAGGGTCGGTTTCATATGCGACGAGTTTTTTCAAAAACTACGCTTAAGATCAAGCGAAATTCAGGAATTATTAATGAAATGCCGGTTTTTCCCCGCAGTGGTGAGCATGAAAAAACGGGCGGCCCCGAAGGACCGCCCGTTGGCGTGAGATCTGAATGGGTGGGAAACGCCTTAGTTGGCGCGACCGGTGTAGGAGTTATCCTCAGTTTTTACATTGATCCGCTCACCGACGTTGATGAAGAGGGGAACCTGAACGATGAGGCCGGTTTCCATGACGGCGGGTTTGTAAACATTGTTCGCTGAGTCGCCTTTGACGCCTTCAGACGATTCGGCGACGGTCATGACCATCGAAAGAGGGAGGTCCACGGCGACGACAATGCCGTCGGCGACCATCAGGTTGTAGATCTGGCCTTCGATGAGGTAGTTTTTCACTCCTTCGATGAGGTCTTCATAAACGACGGCGTCTTCGTAGGTGTTGGGATCGAGGAAATGGTAGCCGCTGCTGTCTTTGTAGGAATATTCGTGCGGGGTGCGCTCGAGGATTACGCCTTCGACGCTGTCGTTGGAGGTCATGCGCAAATTGAAGACCTTCTTGGTGGCAACGCTGCGGATCGACATTTGGACGTAGGACGCCATCCGGGGCGGAGTTTTGAGTTCGTGATCGATCACGAGGCAGACTTCGTTGTTGTGGCGGACGGCGTGTCCTTTGCGGAGGTTGATGATCGGTGTGCTGGCCATGATTTGTGGGTGGGGGATAGGCCGGGCCGTGCGAGGTGGCAAGCACGGAGTTTCCTGCCGGATTCGGGCGGGAACGGCTCAAGCTTGCTGCGCCTTGATCCAGTCCACGACTTTCTGGTCATGGTCACCGGCGGCCCAGAGGTGGCGGAGGAAATCGGCCGGATGGAGGTCGCCGTGGTTTTTCAGGAAACGCCGGTCGCCCCCGCAGCCGAACATCAGATTCGGGTCGAGCTCGCCGCGCAGTTTTGCGCGGCCCTTGGCGAGGAGGCGCGGTAGGTAGGCCATGCCCTCCAACTCGTCGCCGAAAGTCGGGATGTCGTCAGCGGTAAGTTTCTGGTCGCTTTTGACGCCTTTCTGGACGGTGTGAAAATAGTCCCGCCGCACGGCCGCCACCAGCAGGGCGGTGGAAATGGAAGGTTCACCTTCTCCGCAGAAATCCTCGACGAAGTCGAAAAACTCGCGCGGTTGATAGCCGATTTCTCCGAGAAACGCGAGATCGGTGGCGGTGTAATAGGTTTCGAAATCTACGTCGCCGGATTGGAAGCGGGCGGTGCAGCGGTCGAACAGGGCGAGAAAGTTGTCGTTCCAAGTCATGGCGTGAATAGAGCGGGCATTCAGCCTTCCGCATTCTTTTTCTTCACGACCGGCGCAATCGCATCAATCGCAGCGAGCATTTCCTCGTCCGGCATGGGGGACTGGAGCGCGTCCAGCGAATCGTTCAACTGCGCTACGGTCCGGGCTCCGATGATGGAAGAGGTGACAGCGGGGGAGCGGAGTGACCATTGGATGGCGAGATGATTCAACGAGATGCCCTGGGCGGCGGCGAGATCGCCGAGCGCGCGGATTTTCTCATGCTGGGCGGCGACTTGTTCCACCTTGAGAAATCCTTCGGAGCGCGCGGCGCGGGAATCTTCGGGAATCCCGTCGAAGTATTTCGGGGTCAACATCCCTTGGGCGAGCGGACTGAAAACCACGCAGCCGATGCCCTCGTCTAGCAGGTAATCCAGGATACCCTCCGCCTCCGGCCAGCGGTTGAGGATCGAGTAGGGTGGTTGATAGATCAGGCAGCGGATCCCTTGGTCCTTGAGGATTTTTACCGCTTTTTTCAGCCGCTTGAGCGGGTATTTCGAGAGGCCGACATAGAGTGCCTTGCCGCTTTCCACCGCGGACACCAGCGCCGACATGGTTTCCTCCAGCCGGGTGTCCGGATCGGGGCAGTGGGAGTAAAAGATGTCTACGTAATTGAGTCGGAGCCGCTTCAGCGACTGGTCCAGCGAGGCGAGCAGATGTTTCCGCGAACCGGCCTGGCCGTAGGGGCCGCTCCACATGTCGTGGCCGGCCTTGGTGGTGATGACCAATTCGTCCCGATGGCAGGCGAAGTCCTCGACGAGAATGCGGCCGACATTTTCCTCCGCAGATCCGGGCGGTGGACCGTAGTTGTTCGCGAGATCGAAGTGGGTGATGCCGCGGTCGAACGCGCGGTGCATGATGCGGCGTGCCTCCTCAAAATTATCGACATGGCCAAAATTGTGCCAGAAGCCGAGAGAAATGGCAGGAAGGAGGAGGCCGGAATCGCCGCAACGCCGGTAAGGCATGCGGCCGTCATAACGCGCTGGATCGAACATGGGGCGAAGCTGGGATCTTGCCGCCATTTTGCCAAGCTCAACCCTCTGGAGAGAGTGCAATCGAATGTGGCGGGGCCGCAGTAAGGAGGGCGGACATTTTTGTCCGCCCGGACGATGGGAAGCGCAAGAGATGAGCTTCGCGCTTCGGCTTTCGCCACACATCGGCAAGTGGACCGGAGATCCACTCCCCTTATCAGCCTACCACTTTCAGTGGCAGCTGTTGCACCGGTAAGGAGGGCGGACATTTTTGTCCGCCTGGACGATGGAGAGCGAAAGAGATGAGCTTCGCGCTTCCGCTTTCGCCACACATCGGCAAGTGGACAGAATGTCCACTCTCCTTATTCGGGAAGCGGGCCCCAGATGTCCGCCATCAGCGCGAAGATTTCAGGTTCGGCCTGTTTCAGCTCGCCTGCGACGAACGGATAGAAATCGTTTGAGCCGAAGTAGGACTCAGTCATCTCGGCGAAGAATTCTTTTTCGTCGGTGAGTCCGTAGTGCTCGGCGGTTTTGCCGTTGCTCATTAGGACGGATTTGTATTTGCCGCTGGCGCAAAATTTTTCCCAAGCCGCCTTGACCCTCGGCTCCTCGAAACCGATTACTTGATTGTGATAGGCATGGGCGAGTTCGTGCAACACGACCCATGGCATCCGTTGGTTATCGTAAGGAGAAAGGAAATCATCCGCTTCCGGAATGTGGACGCATTTTACGAGGTTCTCGCTGTAGCCGTTTTCCTTCAACCAGTCCACGTCGGGATGATATTGCATGGGACTCAGCCCGCCGTAGTCGAGATCCAGTTCGATGGTCACGGCACGCAGTTTCGCGAGCGCCTTCTCCGGGACTACGGTGACGATGGCGACGAGCCGCGCGTCGAGGAGTTTCAGCGCCCGGGCACCGGTTTCCGCGCCCGGTCCCGACAACAGGCGGTCATCGATGCGGACGTTCCACCCTTCCAGATTGCGCTGGGTGTAGGCGGTGGGCAGTGCGGGCTTTTCGGCCGCGAATGCAGTGGTGCATAGGGCGATCAACAGGAAGGTCTTCATGGTTTCAATGGTTTTGATTTTTCTATCAGAAATGATTCAGAGGATCGCATTATTCCACGACGACGAGCGGCTTGCCCAGCACGTCCATCCGCGGCTTGATGCCGAGGCCGGGTTCATTACTGGTAGCCATGAAACCGTTGACCCGTTGCGGGGCGTTTTCCGCCGTGCTGACGGTGACGTAGCTGTTGAAGTCCGTGCTGGTGAAACGGTATTCCTCCGGCGTGCTGTGGGCGAGGTGGGCAATGGCTGCCGTGGTGATGTCACCACCCCACGAATCTTCCAAGGTCATCGCGATGCCCATGCTCACGCAAAGGTCGCGAGCCTGTTTAATTTTAGTTAGGCCGCCGAGTTTACTGATTTTCAGGTTCACCAGATCCATCGCAAGGTCGCC
The DNA here is from genome assembly GCA_038319595.1 of Verrucomicrobiales bacterium. Taxonomy (GTDB): domain Bacteria; phylum Verrucomicrobiota; class Verrucomicrobiia; order Verrucomicrobiales; family Akkermansiaceae; genus Luteolibacter. The sequence continues at coordinate 44 of JBBQDJ010000015.1, read as the reverse complement.
CTTCGCACGCAGGAGCATGTCGAGGTTGTCGATGTTTTCATCCA
>JBBQDJ010000014.1:0-17404 GCA_038319595.1 Verrucomicrobiales bacterium | reverse complement strand
GTATCGCGCGCCGCCGAGCGGCTGGCCGAGACGGTGCGCGCGGCGCTGGCACGGCCGGTCACGCCAGCTGCTGGCTGACCCACAGGTACAGCGGGATGCCGACGATGATGTTGAAGGGAAACGTGATCGCGAGCGAAGATGATAGATAAAGCGCGGGACTGGCTTTCGGCAGGGCGATCCTGACCGCAGCCGGCGCTGCGATGTAAGAAGCACTGGCGGCCAGTGTCGCAAGGACGGTGGTGCCACCTAGTCCCAGGCCACAGAGTTTTCCGAGAAACGCTCCGAGCAGGCCATGCAAGACCGGCATCGCAAGCGCGAAGACCACTAACCGCCAGCCCGCCGCTTTCAAGTCTCCCAGACGCCGACCCGTGATGAGACCCACCTCTAGCAGGAATAGGGCGAGCACTCCCTTGAACGGCGCGTCAAACAGCGGGGCCACCTGTTCAAACCCCTTTTTCCCAGCCAAGATCCCGATGACAAGACCGCCGAGCAGCAGGATGATTCCCTTGCCCGTTAGAAGATCGTGCAACAGATGCTTGAAGCCCCCGGCTTGTGCGCCTCCACCACTGGAACTGCGCATCGCGAGGAAGACGGCGATGATAATCGCCGGAGCCTCCATGACCGCCAGCAGCGCGGGCATGAAACCCTCGACCGGTGTTTTTGAGGTTTCGAGAAAGGCCAGCACCGCGCTGAAGGTCACTGCGGAAACGGATCCATAATGAGCGGCGATCGCCCCGGCATTGGTCGCGTCCAGGCGGACCACCCCCTTCAAGATGTAGAAACTCCACACCGGAATCAGGCAGCTCAGCCCGATGGCGCAAATTAACGGGCCGCCGACGACTGACAAGCTGACCCCATCCAATTTCATGCCGCCTTTCAGACCGATCGCGAATAGCAGATAGATGGTCAGCGCCGCATACAGTTCATCGGGAAAACTCAGGTCACTCTTCACCAGTGCGGCGAAAATGCCGAGCGCGAAGGCGAGGACCATGGGTGAAAGCAGACTGGCGGAGAGGGATTGGAGGATTTCCATGAGGTGGTGGTTGGCGAGGTGGGACTTGAATGTGGTTTGATTTGTGTTTTCAATTACGTGATTTTGATTACACGAACTGCAATTCGTGTATTAAAGAACCTACTTCACCGTCAACCGCGAAATGAAAAAAATGACTCCACCGCGTTCCGAGACCTCGGGATGGACCTTTTTCACCAACCACGCCCACGTCCTGGTCTGCCTGGCCGGGGACCCGGAAATGCGCCTCCGCGACGTCGGCGCACAAGTGGGCATCACCGAACGGGCGATTCAGAAAATCGTCGCCGAACTGGAGGCGGGCGGGGTTTTGGAACGCGAGCGCCACGGCCGGCGGAATGTTTACCGCATCCTCGGGAAACTGCCACTGCGCCATCCGGTGGAGTCGCATTGCACGGTGGAAGGACTGATCCGCTTCGTTTTGGATTCCAAGCCCTGAAACTCCTGCCCCGCGCTGGCCGCAACACATCCGACAAAATGCCGATTGCATCCCCCGATGTCAATTTGTTGGAATCGCTCCAGATCCAAACTCATCCACCCATGCGCGTCCTCCTCACCACCTGCAGTTACCAAGACACCCCCGGCCCCCACCACCCGCTGATGGAATCCCAAGGCTGGGAAATCGTCCGTGAGCGCGGCCCACTCCCCGAAGCCCGGATGCTCGAACTCGCCGGGGATTTCGACGCGTTCCTCTGCGGCGACGACGCCATCACCCGCGCCGTCATCGAGAAATCGCTGCCGCGGCTGAAGGTCATTTCAAAATATGGGATCGGTCTCGATAAAATCGACATCCCGGCCACCAAGGAGCTGAAAATCCCGGTGCTTTTCACGCCCGGCGTGAACCACACGACCGTCGCGGAGCACACCTTCGGCCTGCTCATTGGGATCACCAAACACATCGTCACCACGGCTGCGGCTGCTAGAAACGGCGAGTGGCTGCGCCTCACCGGCCACGAGATCGCGGAGAAAACCATGGGCATCATCGGCCTCGGTCGCATCGGTAAGGAAGTCGCCGTCCGCGCCAAGGCCTTCGGCATGTCCGTCATCGCCTTTGACCCCTACTGGGATGAAAAATTCGCCAACGAACACGGCGTGAAACGTTGTGCCTCCATGGACGAGGTGCTCACCCAAGCGGACGTCGTCTCGCTGCACTGCAATCTATCCGATGAAACGCGCGGCATGATCCGCAAGGAAAAGATCGCGGAGATGAAGGACGGCGTGGTCATCCTCAACTGCGCCCGCGGCGAAATCGTCGAGACTCCGGACTTGGTCGAAGCACTTCACAGCGGCAAGGTCGGAGGCTACGGCGCCGACGTGCTCGACATCGAGCCGCCACCGGCCGATCACCCGCTGCTCTCCGCGCCGAACTGTGTGATCACTCCGCACATCGGCTCGCGGACTTATGAAAGCGTGCCGCGTCAGGCGATGAAGTCGTTGACCAACCTCATCAACGCGCTGAAGGGCGAAGGTGAATGCAACTGCGCCAACGGGGTCGCAATCGGCAAGGACGCCGCCGACCAATCCGGTAAAAGCGGCTGGAAGGGGATCGTGACGATTTCCTGAGCTACCTACAGGCACATCCCTTGGTCATGCCGGTTAGTGCGTAACGACTTCTTGTTAGCTTCTTTGAATTGATTGGTTTCATTGGCGTCCTACAGTCACCTTTTTGGACGAAGCACTATCAACGTGCGATAGCCTAACATCCGTCGAAATCTTTCGCTCTGGTCTGGATCTGAAAATGTGTAATCAGGCGCTGCGTTCACTGCAAGTGCTGCCCATCCGAGTGTGGAATTGCCACTGTATGAAGCATCAATAATTACCTTATCTCTTCTTCGGGAAGACGGAGCAAGCGAGAAAATTAGGCCATGATCTTCCTCTGTCACCAGAGGAATGACTCCAGCAGACGCAAATAGGACAACTGGAATAACCGCGTTGCCGTAAACTGTCTTTTCAACTGTCGCAATAAAATCGGGGGGACTCTTGAAATCAGAAAGTGGTGCGACTCGAGAAAATATGCCAGCATCTTGCAATGCTTGATTGAGCTTATCAGAATATACCGGATACATGAAAGGTTCGACTCCGACGGTATAGGGTAGTGGCAGTTCCGATAGTCGAACGCTCTCTTCGGAAGTTAGGCGTGGAGGAAGAACCCTGCTGGCACAACTTGCCAGCATGATGATCACCAATGGTGCTGCAAAAAAAGATATAAATCTCATGGTCTCAATTCGTTGGCTAACGATTTGGGCCTGCCACCCGCTACCGGGGGGCAACCTTCGATTCAGGTTGAGGTTTATCTTTTCCCTTCGACTTCGACTCGGAAGCGGTAGCGGGTTGGTCAGCGCCGACTTCGCTGGTCTGCGAATCTTTCACGCTCAGCAATATTCTGGGCATCTTGCCTGGATCATCGCGAAAGCGAATATCGAAAAAATTCGTTTTTATCCCGAGCAATTCCTTGGCCTTAGCCACAGTAGGAAAACCATCCAATATTCTAAAACTGCACACGCCGTCTTTGAGCGCTTCTACTTTCGCCGTAAAAGTAGCTTGGTCTACTTTACCTCCTACTGTCCGCATAACCGTCAAAATAGACGAATCATCTGCTTTCTTTCGTGGCCATTGCTCATAGACAATGAATAAGTCCCCGCCATTCTGCTCAAGGAAGAACAGATATGGCTGCGTGCTGGAATTTATAGGCTTCTCCTGATTAGGAACTTCTTTCACCTTTTCTGCATATACAGATGTTGAGGTGGCACCAAATATAGCGATAAAGAGAATTGCTGTGGATACTGATTTCATTTTTCTAGCGAACAGTCATTATTCGTAATGCCTCCGGCGGCTATATCTGACGGACGTCAACCTTCCGGTTTTGACCGGGATCCCTTGATCTGACAAGGGTTTGTTGGGCCACGTGCGTCTATCAGGTTGAATCGGGTGGTTTGGGATCGTGGGGGAGCTGTCCTAGCGGAATTAGCGGGGTTGGAAATTGGGAGATTAGACTAGTTGGCAAGATGCCAATGCTCCTTGAGGGGATTAGAAGAATTTGAACCGCTGAGGCGCTGAGGAAGAAGGGAAGATACAGGCGGGACGCCTGTGCCCCTTTCTTGGGGACGCGAAGTCGTGACTCCTGACTCCTGACTCCTGACTCCTGACTTCTCGCGTATTCCGAGTAAAGAGGATGAATGAAGGCCGGAATGAATTGCCGATGGGCCCGGAAGGGATTAGCTGAGCTCGGATCGCTGTCGGTGATTCTGTGCGGGTCACAGCCTCCGGTCCGGTGCGGGCACAGCGGGCGGATAGACGATGATGCGGGCTTCCGGAGTGTTGACCAGATAGGCGTAGGCCCAGCCGAGCAGCACGGAGAGTTTGTTGCGGAATCCGATGAGGAACATGATGTGGACGAACAACCAGGCGAGCCAGGCGATGAAGCCTTGCAACTGGAGGCCGCCGGTTCTAACGACGGCGTAGTTCTTGCCGATGATGGCCATCATCCCCTTGTCGAAGTAACGGAAGGGCGGGCGCTTGGTTTCACCCGAGGCTTGGGCTTGGAGGATCTTTGCGATGTGCGCACCCATCTGGACGGCGGCGGGGGCGACTCCGGGGACCATGACGCCCTCGCTGTCTTTCATGCTGACGAGGTCGCCTGCGACGAAGATTTCCGGGTGACCGGAAACCGATAGATCCGGGTTTGGCGTGATCCGCCCGCCGCGGTCGATGGCGACGCCGAGCGAGGCAGTTAGAGGACTGGCGGCAACCCCGGCGGCCCAGATGATGGCGGCGGCCTCGAGCGCGGAGCCGTCCTTGAAATCGAGCGCACCGGCACGGACTTCGGTGACGCGGGTGTTGTTCCGCACCTCGACACCGAGTTTCTCCAGCCGCTTGCGGGCGTAGGCGCACTGGTCGGGATCGTAGGCTTCGAGGATGTGTTCGGAACCTTCGATGAGGATGATGCGGAGCTTAGCGGTATCGATACGGCGGAAATTGGATTTTAGCGAGCGGTGGACCAGGTCGGCGAAGGCCCCGGCGAGTTCGACGCCGGTGGGTCCGCCGCCGACGATGGCGATGGTCATGAGGCGGGCGCGCTCGACGGCGTCGGTGGTGAGTTCGGCGCGTTCAAGATTGGAAAGAACGGTGCGGCGGATGTCCTGGGCATCGGCCAGTGACTTGAGACCGAGGCTGTGTTTCGCCCAATCATCATGGCCGAAGTAGCCGGTCCGCGCCCCGGCAGCGAGGAGCAGGGTGTCGTAGGGGTAAATGGATCCAGAACTGCTGGTGGCCTGTTTTGCGGTGGTGTCGATGGCGGAAATTTCATCCATGAGGACGGTGACGTTTTTCGCATCGGCCAGGATTTGTCTGATGGAGCGGGCGATGTCCGGCGCGGCGAGCGAGGCGGTGGCCACCTGATAGAGCAAGGGCTGGAAAAGGTGGTGGTTGGTGCGATCCACCAAGGTGACCTCGAAGCGGTCGTCGTTGGCGAGGCGTCTAGCGCATTCCAGACCGGCGAAGCCGCCGCCGATGATGAGGAGTTTGTTTGGGTGGGTCATAAGGGATAGGTCATATAAGTCGTATAGGACCTATTCTATCAGCGTCGGCATTTCTCCAACAGCCCGGCGAGGAACCAGGTGATTTGCACCAGCGCGTCCGAGTGGACGGAGTTTCCAAGCGGCGCGAGATCTTGGCGGCAATCCGCAAGCAGGGCCAGCGCGGTGTCCACGGCGCTTTCGATGGCCCCTTCGTATTCGGCGATGCCTAGCAGGACCGGGAGGTCGAGTGGTTCCTGTTCGAGGATGCGCTTGTTGAGTTTCATGCGCTGCGCCTCGGAGGCGGTTTCTAGCAGATTGAGAATGGGCAGGGTGAGTTTGCCCTTGATGAGGTCGGTGCGGAGGGTTTTTCCAACGACCTCCTCTGAGCCTACGAGATCGAGACAATCGTCGTAAATCTGATAGGCGGTGCCCAGTTTCATGCCGTAGCTGTAGAGTTTCGCTTCGGTCTCGGCATCGAGGTTGGATAGATTCGCGGCGAGGCCGGTGGCGGCGGCGAAAAGGGCGCCGGTTTTCATCTCGATGATGCGGACGTATTCGGCCTTGGTGAAGGTGAGATCGAATCGGCGCTGGGTCTGAATGATTTCACCTTGGCAGACCTCGCGGGCGGCATTGCCGACCTTGCGGCAGATGTCGATGCTGTTGAAATCGGTGGCGAGGGTGAGGGCGTGCGAGAAAATCGCATCGCCCAGCAGTACGGAAAGGGCGTTGCCCCATTTCGCGTTGGCGGTGGGGACCATGCGGCGGGTGTTGGCACCGTCCATGATGTCGTCGTGAACGAGCGTGGCCATGTGGATGAGCTCGAGGATGACACCGATTTTCAGGTGTTCCTCGGTGACGCCGCCCGCCGCGCCGCCGACGAGGATGGCGAGGGCCGGGCGGATGCGTTTGCCGGAGGTGTTGCAGATGTAAGCGACGTAGGGCTCGACGGCGGGATCGAAGCCGCGGACCTGCTCCCGGATGGAAATCTCGACGCGCTCGAGTTCTGGGCGGACGAGTTCGAAAGGGAAGAGATCGCTGCGGGGAGTCTGGGTGGAAGTAGTGGCCATGGTGCTAGGGCTGGACCTAGAATCCACACGGACAGATTTCCCGCAACCCGGATGTGGAAATAACATGAAAGAACTGCGGTGGATTGTCGTTTTTGCTGGATGATCAACGGTAAGGCATTGGCGGCTCTGGGGTTTTCGGTATCGTGCGGCATGGCAAACGCGGAAATCCACGGCTACCCGGACGGCCCCAAACTCCCCGGCGTTCCCTACTCTGTGCACGATCCGGCGAGGCCGCAGCCGCCCGCGGTGGAAACCTCAGGTCCCGTGATGACGAAGCCGCCTTCGGACGCGGTGGTCCTTTTCGACGGGAAATCGCTCGACGCTTGGGATCCCGGCTGGGTCATCAAGGAGGGGGTGATGGTGGCGACCGCCAAGGACATCCAGTCGAAACAGTCCTTTGGCGCGATCCAGATGCATTTCGAGTGGCGGCTGCCGGCAGGCCGGAAAGTCGATGGCCAAGGCGGCGGCAACAGCGGTGTTTTCCTGATGGGACTCTACGAAGTGCAGGTGCTGCAAAGCCATGGCAACCCGACCTACCCGGACGGCCAAGCTGGCGCGATGTATGGTCAGCTTCCGCCGCTGGTGAACGCAACTTCGCCGCAGGGCGAGTGGCAAAGCTACGATCTCGCCTTCGAGCCGCCGGTTTACGCAGACGGAAAGGTCGTCAGGCCTGCGAAACTGACGGTGCTTCATAACGGGATCTTCGTCCAGAATGGCGAATCCTACCTCGGGCCCACTCAGCACCAGCGGCTCGCCAGCTATCCGGCAAGTCATCCGCTGACGGCACCGATCCGGCTGCAGTTTCACGGGGATCCGATGGAATACCGGAATATCTGGGTGCGCCCGCTCGGGAATCGCCCTTGAGAGATGTCTGGAATCTTTTCCCAACTTTCTAGGGCCAATATCCTTGCTAGAATTCGTCCGGGTGCTCTAGCTGCTGGCCTCTATGAAAACGCGTGCAAACTGGTTGTTGATTCCCGCTGTGGCCTTTGGTCTCGGCGCCTGTGAGAAGAAGGAGGCCGTCAAGGCACCCGAACCGAAAGCGGCCGTGGCCGATGCAGCCCAGCAAGAAGCGCCGGCACCCACACCTGCGGTGGTGCCTCCCAAAATCGGCGCCGAAGAACGTGCAGCGAAACTCGGCTTCGCGAAATACCTGCCGCAGGACACCGAGGTCGTTCTTTCCTTTTACAACGGCTCGAAAACCGCCGACCGGGTCAAGAACTCCAAGCTCTGGAAGCTCGTCCAAGCCGAAATGGGTGGCGTGATGGGGATGGGCGACGAGGAAATCGAGGAACCCGCGCCCGAAGAAGGACAAGCGGACGCCGATCCCGCAGCTCCTGAAATTGATCCGAATCCCGGTGCTGACCCCGATTTGGCGGCCGAAGGCTCCGAGATGGGTCCCGCCGCGTTGTTCGGAACTGAGTTCACGATGGCGATGGGCAAGCCGGCCGGTGAGCAAATGGGCAACCTGCTCACCTTCTCGCGGCGGATGAATTATTTCCAGATGCGGAGTCTCGCGAAGTCTTTCGTCGCCATGGCGAAAACCGGCGATGTCGCTGCGATGGAGAGTTCCCTCGAAGATGGCATGGGGGGTCAGATGATGAAGGATCTACTGAACGATCCGGAATCCGGACTTGCGACGATCGAGAAGGCGAAGATGCCGCCGATCTATCTGGCGTTCCGCACGACGGAAGCCCAGCGCGCGGGCGCGGCTCAGGAAATCGCCTCAACGATTGAAAATCTCAACATGATTGGGCCGATGGTCGAACCGGTGAAAGTCGAAGTCTCCGGCCACTCGTTCGAAGGCGCCAAGGTCGTGGGAGCGAAAATCGCCGCGACAATGAAAGAGGAGCGTGAATCGATGGAGGAGGAGATGGATGCAGCCACCGTGGACAAGCTGATCGCAGCCGTGGAGAAGAAGGATCTCGTGGTCGTCAGCGGCACGGTGGGTGACTACGTCGTGATGTTCATCGGAGCTTCGACCGATGACATCAAGTTTGCGGCCACGCCCGCCGATTCGCTGGTGTCCGGCGAGGCACTTGCGTTCACAGATAACTACTTGCCAAAGGATCTCACTGCGCTGGTTTATGGCCAGAAGGAAGCCATGGACACGCTGACGAAATCCGTCGGTGGCATTGCTGATATGACCAACGGCCTGCGCGATGGCCTGAGCGGAGCGGATGGACTGGGAAATACCCGTGATCTGGAGGCGATGCTGCAGATCGTGGCCGAGCGTGAAGCCGCGCTGCGCAAGCTGGCCAGCACGGATTCCTCCGGCATGGTAGCTTACTTCGAAGACGGCCTGAAGATCGAGTCCTACGGCGGAACGGATGTCGGCATGGTGGACTGGAAGGCGCCTAACAAGCTTTCCCATCTTGGAGATTCTGAGGATGTCCTGATGTTTGCCGATGTGTCGACAGATGCCCTGTATGACGAGAAATCCCGCGACTATCTCGAGGCGCTGATGGAGACCGGTTATGCAATGGCGATGAAGCTGACCGACCTCCCGATGGAAAATGAGGACATGGCCCAGTTCAAGAGCATGGCCAAGATGATCGATGAGAAATTCCGCCCCGATATGATCGCAATGTGGGATGCCTTCAGCACCGATTTCACGACGAGTCTCGGCAACGAATCCGCCATGGTCGTCGATCTAGCAGGAGTCGCACCAGCGATGCCGGGGATCCCGCAAGAGGTCGTGGACAAGGCCAAGGTACCCCGCATCTCGTTCATTTGCCCAGTGACGGATCGGACCAAGCTTGCCGGTTCATGGGCCAAAATGAGCACCACCCTCACCGGCACGATGGCGAAAATCAGTGAGCTGACGGGCAGTGAAATGCCGATGCAGAAGCCGATGAGCTCCGAGAAAAATGGAAGTATCACCTGGTTCTTCCCGATGCCGTTCTTCACCGATGACTTCCTGCCTTCGGTGACCGTGGATGACAAATGGTTCGTCGCCTCCTCGTCCAAGGTCCAGGCACTGGATCTCATCGCCAAGGCCAATGCCGGTGGCGAAAGCCGCGATGGCGTCTGGTTCAGCATGAACTTCCAAACCCTCCGGAAATATGCTGACGAAACCTTCAAGCTCATCGACCAGAATGCGGAAAGCCTCATGGGCCATCCACTTTCACCGCGGGAGAAAAAGAGCGTGATGAATGCCATGTCGATCCTCGGCGATCTCGACAAGCTCACCGTCCACTCGCGCCGTGAAGGTTCGGTGATGCGCTCCAGCGTCCATTTCAAGACACTCTGATCTTCGGCGGCGCCTTCATGGCGCGATGTGAGCCGGGCTGGCAGCCGGATATTTTTTACTTTTCTAAAAGTTTAAGATGTCTTAACGGTTGCCAGCCCGACTGGGAAATCTCCCCACTCAGGTGATTCCTCCGTCCTGTCCGCTTCCATGCGGGTGGGGCTCATCCGCCAAGATCCCTTTCATGAAGCTCCGACTGTTTGTATTTTCAGCCCTCACGTTGTCTCCTTGCAGTGCCGCTTCTTCGGCGAATCTGATTGATCTGCAATACGGCGTCGGTGCCGGAAGCTTTGAATTGCCCGGCCACAGCAACTCCCAATACGTCACTCTCGCGGGAGGCTCGGCGGTGATCATGGGCTGGACCGTAGGGGGAGCCAGCATCGACTGGGTGAAAACCAGCGTCTGGCTGGCCGCTCAGGGGAATTACTCGCTCGACATGAACGGCACGGCTCCCTTGGCGACGGACCCGCCGCAGGTCGGCAGCATCAGCACGTCCATTTTCACCACGCCGGGATCCACCTATCGCGTGACTTTTAATGTTTCAGGCTACAATTCCTACGGCAACACGACCAATCCAAAACAGATGTCGGTCTCCGCAGGACTCGTGCTGCAAAACATTTCCCTCACCTCCACTTACAACGGTTCGACGCTGCCGCTGGCGTTGACTTGGGAGACGAGGACCTTCGATTTCGTCGCCCAGTCGGGGAGCTCGAGCACCGTTAATTTCCAGTCGCTGATCACCAATAACACTTCCGGGATGCTGCTGGACAATGTCCGCATCGAACTCGTTGCTGTTCCCGAACCATCGTCCGTGGTGTTAGGGCTTGGCGCTCTGGGGTTGGCCGTCTTCCGGCGCAGGCGCTGAAGCGGAGACGCATCAACCACCTTCCGCGTGTCATCCGCGATATTGACAACCTGATTGCCAAATGGTAATGGAATTACCATGAAACTGACGTTGGACAAATTGAGCCGGGTGGTGGTGCCCAAGTCATTGCGGGACCGTTTTTCCCTCAAGCCGGGGGATGAGCTTGAAGTAACGGTAGATGCCGATGGCATCCGGCTGAGGCCTGCCATCGCCGCCACGCCCTTGGCGAATGAGGATGGCATTCTGATTTGCGGAAGCGAGGTGCCCTCCACAGTCTGGGATCTGGGAGCATTCATGAGTGCGCAACGAGACCAGCGGAGCAGGGAAATCGGCGGGATTTGAAGAAAATGAAGGTTTGTTTCGATACTTCCGTGTTGGTCGCTGCGCTGCTGCGGCAGCATCCACACCATGCCGTGGCATTCCCTCGCTTGAAGGAAGTTCATGACGGTCTCGTCCAGGGCTGTCTCACCACTCATGGGCTTGCCGAATTATTCGCCACGCTGACCGCCCTGCCTCTCAAGCCCAGGCTCGCTCCATCCGATGCGCTGCGTATCATCGAAGAGTCTGTTTTACAGCACTTCACCGTCATTCCACTCACGGCGGATGACTATCAGGCAGCGATGGCGCTCACGGTCGCAGGAAATCTCTCCAGCGGCGCGATTTACGATGCGCTTCACATCATCGGTAGCCGCGGTGCCGGATGCGCCACGCTCCACACGCTCAATCTGCGGCACTTCCAGGCGATCGCGCCAGGGGATGCCACCATCTCCGGTCCCTAGTTCACGGTTCCGCAAATCAAACATGTCGCACGTCATGAACCTCGATCCGATCGCCACGGTCCGCTCGTGTTTCGGCGGAAAATTCGCCGTCCCCCGGCAGCCCGGATTGTGCCCCAGTGCGTGGGGGCAACTGGTGTTTTTGCCGGAATTCCGGAGTCAGGAGGCCGTTCGCGGGATCGAGGGATTTTCCCACCTCTGGCTGATTTTCGGATTCCATGAGACCGCGCAGCAGGGGTGGCGACCGACGGTCCGCCCGCCGCGGCTCGGAGGAAACGAGAGGGTTGGGGTGTTTGCGAGCCGGTCGACGTTCCGGCCTAACGGCCTCGGGCTTTCGAGCGTGAGGCTGGAAGGAGTGGATCGCACCAGCGCCGATTCCCCGGTGTTGTTGCTGGGTGGTTTGGACTTGGTGGACGGCACGCCGGTTTACGACGTGAAGCCCTACCTGCCTTATGCGGACAGTGTTCCGGAGGCCACAGCCGGGTTCGCTACGGAGGAAATCCCACGGCTGTCGGTGAGAGTGGAGGCTGCGGCGATGTCGGCGTTCGAGCGATTGCCGGAGCGGGCGCGGCAGGTGTTGAACGAGGTGCTTGCCCTCGATGCACGGCCAACGGCCCGGTCGCAGGACGCGGATCGGGTGTATGGCGCGCTGCTTTGCGGCTGCAACGTGCGCTTCACGGTTGACGCTGGTTTTTGCAGTGTTGTGGGAATCGAGGAGCAGCAAGGTTCAGGGTTGAATGCTTAGGAATTCCGAAGTATTTCTTTCGGATGAAGGGATTTTCGAAAAACGTCGCGCTGGCAGGAGGCATGGTGCTCTGGGTCGCTGCGATTTCCTCCTCGTGCAGGAAACCGGGGGAGACCGTGAAGTCGGATCTCATCGAGGCCGGCTATCAGCTCACGGCGGACGATTGGTTCCGCGCGAGCCGCGAAAATGATGTGGCCGCCCTGAAGAAGTTTGTTGCGGGTGGTTTTGCCGCGGATACGAAACAGAATAATGGCGATTCCGCGCTTCACGCAGCTGCGGCAGGTGGCGCCAAGGGCACGGCAGAATTTCTGCTCAACAAGGGACTGGCCGTGGACCTCAGAGGAGAATCCGACCGGACCCCTTTAATGGCGGCGGTGATGGCGAATCAGGCGGAAATGGTGAAATGGCTGCTGCGCCAGGGAGCCGACCCGAATTTGAAGGACAAGGACGGATTTAAACCGCTGATGCTGGCCGTCCGTGACGGCAGTAGCGGCGCGGTGGTGGAACTGGCTCCCTATGACCGGCAGGACCTCGATCCCGCGCTGCTGCTCGCGGCCCTCCTCGGACGCGTCGAGGTGATCGACTCCCTGACCAACTACGGTGCCTCGGTTTATTCCCGGATGGATGACGGACGCACTCCGCTGATGATCGCTGCGGAAAACGGATTTCCCGAGGCAGTGAAACTACTCCTCGAAATCGGATCGAGCCGATATGCGACGGATCCGGAAGGTCTCACTGCGGCGGATTTGGCCACGGCGGCGGGGCATCCCGAAATCGCCGCATTGATCTCCCGTGATCCTCCGCCCGAGGAACTCGCCTTGGAATCACCGGTGGAAATCGCAGCGGCGCTCGAAGCAGAGGTGGACCACGCGCTGGCCAAATCCGTAGCGGCTCCCGGGGCAGTTTCGGAATCTAATCCGCCTCATCCGACCGATGTCGCCACTCCCCGCGCCGTCTCCATTCCGATCGATGGCGAGGTGCTCAGCCGCCCTGTGGCGGACAGCCCATCGCCAGGCGCGGTGGCGATGAAAACAGACTCAACGGCATCGTCCGCAGGGGAGCCATTTGCCATGCCGCCGCTGGTGATGCGTCATTATCGGGAACGTGAAATTCCGGTGAGCGTTCGATCCGTCCAAGGCGACACCGCCACCCTCAAAATCGCCGGAGCCCGACCGCGGGAAATCAAAGTTCGCGCGGGCGATACGATCCCCGGCTCGAATCTATCGATCGTCCGGGTGCAACGAAGGATTGAGGACAGCAAGGTCAACCCTGGCACCAACACGGAAATCTCCGTGGTCCAACTCCGCGACCTGACCACCGGAACCAACCGCGAGTGGATCGCCAATTTTCCGTCCAATGCCCATGATCCCGTCGCGCTGGTGGAGGATGGCAGCACCGGAAAACGCTATGTCGCCTCGCCCGGCCAGAAGTTCAAAGGCGGCGACGGCACCGAATATCTGATTTCCGATGTCCGCCCGAACCAGATGGTCATCCAGGAGGTGGCGACCGGGGCGGTGCGGACGATCCCCTTGCGTGGCCCGCGCGGTTAGGATAGCGTCCCGCTTATGGAGACCGATACCCTCATCGATCACGCTGAACCTGTCCGCCAATTCTCAGTCATGCTGCCGAACCGGGTGGGGGCGCTTGCCGCGATGGTGAAACTTCTGCGCTCACTCGGCATCGAAGTGATCGGGCTGAGTGTTCAAGATTCTCGCGATGCGACCGTGGCCAGGCTGGTGGTTTCCGATCCGGACACCGCCGAGCAATTGTTCATGGAAAAAGGGATTCCCTACACGAGTTGCGAACTGGTGGTCATCGCGATGCGCGAATCCGGGCCGGGGTTGCTGCAGTGCCTCGACTCCCTGATGATCGCCGAAACTAACATCGATTTCGCCTACGCGCTGATGCCGAGTCCGGAAGGTCAGTCGATGCTCGCGATGCATGTCGAAGACTATGAATTCGCCGTGGCGATTCTCCATCAGAGTGGCTTCAAGCTGATGTATCAGGAGGATTTGAGTCGCTGACCGCTCAGGAATACTGAAAATTTTACGGCATTCCACGCATTGTCCGGTTTCGCCAGTTGATCGTTGTTTGCGTTACCTGTTAGCTTGTTGCTAAAGGGCTTGAAGGCTAAGTCTTTAAGGTTTCCTTATTTTCTATAATTCCTTAACGTATTAAAAAATAGGCAGTTACGACGGCGTTCTCTTCATATTTTTTGAACGAATACCAAAGAGGAGGGTCTGATAGTAAGGAAGCCTATGAAATTTCTAACCACTGATTATCCATCCTCCGCGACAGTGGGTCGTTACCGGATTGATGCGGAACGCAAGATGAGGATCGAGGAATATCAGGGGAAAACAGGGTTGAGCGATCTCAAGGCGGTGATTTCCTCGATGGCCTCCGATCCCTGCTGGTCGGCGGATTACCACGGCTTGATCGATTTCAGCGACGCGGAACTGGAACTGAGTGCCAACGACGTTCTCCGTCTGGCGCTCATCCTGCGGCATGAGGGCAATCGCTCGCGCGGTTGGTTGGCCTTCGTCACGACCAATTCCACCAACTACGGCATCGTGCGGATGTTAGGCTACTGGTCGCGAAATACCGACCGGCTCAGGATGTTTCAAAGCCGCAGCGAGGCGGAAAAATGGTTGGAGCTCAATATTGACCAAGTGCCGCCCGGATTCCTCGAGGAGAACGGTGCTGCGGCCGCAGCCGCGCTGCGCAACGTCGGTTGAGGCGGGCGCCGCGAATCCAGTAAATTGACCGGGCTTTGGAACGTCTGCCCATTGGCGTTGCTCAGAGTCTGGGGAAATTTGCTGGATTCGCGGTGCCGACCGGCCGTGAAAACACCGGGATTGCATGGCATCGACCGGCCGGGTTATCTCTCCGGGGTTCACCCCTCCCAGTTTTGGAATCCCCTCTACCTCTTCATTCCCCGGCCCCGTGGCTGATCCGCATCTCCGAGGTCTTCGCAGAATTCTCCACCGAGGTGATCGCAGGCCTTTCCGGCACCTTATCCAAGAAGCTGGGCAGCGAATACTATCTGATTCAGACAAAGGATCCAGCGGCCATCCACGCCTCTGAAGCATCGAAGTATCTGCGCTGGAACCTGCCAGTCGAACATGCCTGGCCCTGCAATCCCGAGAAAATGGACGGTTTTGTCGAGAAAGCCGCCCAAGCGATGTTCCGGAAATTCGCCAGCCGCGATCCTCAGGCGATCTTCATCGGCCAACTCGACCCGAGTGCCACGAACCGCTACTATAAAACCCTCGCGTCAAATCTGCGTGGCAGAACCTTGCAATTGTTTCCCCAGAAAATTGCCGAGTTCAAGGAGGTCGAGGCGCAGAACAGCAAGCTCCCGACCTTGTTCTGTCTGGTCGGCAAGGAAGGGCTGTTCGGTGGCATGCAATCTCCCCAAGCCTCTAACGGACTCTATCCGGGAGGGACGAAATACATCAGCCAGAATTCTCCGGACACCATCAGCCGTGCCGGTGCGAAAATCGCCGAGGCACTCCACTATCTCGGAATGTATCGGCCTGCATTGAAAAAAGGCGCCCGCTGGCTGGAACTGGGAGCCTGCCCCGGCGGCATGACCTCCGAGCTGCTCAGCCGGGGATACAAGGTCACTGCCCTCGACCGGGCACCGCTCGACAAACGGCTCGACGGCCAGCCCGGACTCCATTTCGCCCTCATGGACGTCGCCGCTTTCCGGCCTAACGCGACCATGACCTACGAGGCGATCCTCTCTGACATGAACGGCGATCCTCGGGAATCCATCGGGCAAGTCATCCGGCTTTCGAAAAATCTCAATCCGGGAGGCATCGTCATTTTCACGCTGAAAACCCAAGGCATCAGCACCTACGAGGAAATGAACGCGTTGCACCGGTTTGCCCTCGATTCCGCTGCGGCCGCGGGTCTCCGCCACGTGGCGACAACCCATCTGACCTACAATCGCCACGAACTCACCCTCTTCCTTGAGCTCCCGGCTTGACTCGGCAGTCCCGGAGATCATTCTTTCCTCCCATGAAACGGATAATTCTGCTGATCACGCTCGGTGCCGCCGTGCTGTCCCTGAATTCCTGTGGCCTGCCCGGCGCTCTGGTGCGGACGGCCGGAAACACTGTCAACAGCCTCGGCAGAATGGCCAGTTCATTGAATTGATCGCACGGTCCTGCTGCCGTCCGGTTCCACCGTGAAGTGCAGCCAGATCGTCTCTGGTGGCAAAATTTCCGGGAATTTGTCCGCCCATTCGGCGATGATCACCCCGTCCTGATCCAGCAATTCATCCCAGCCGAGCGCCAGCATTTCGGCGGCAGACTTCAAGCGGTAAAAGTCCAGATGAAATACCGGAAACCGCCCGCCCTGATATTCGTGGACCAACCCGAACGTGGGGCTCGTGACCTCGGCGGTGGATCCGGCTTCCGCCACGAATCCCTTGGTCCAATGGGTTTTTCCCGCACCCAAATCCCCCACCAGCGCGATCACCGAACCGGCTGCTGTGACCTTCGCCAGCTCCCGTCCCAGACTCTCCATCGCTGCCGGCGATTCGGCGTGTGCCTCCATGCCTGATTCGGAAATCGAATCGCCCCGCGAGTCGATCCAAAAATCTCGCCCGGACCAGTCGTCCGGAAAGCCCCGCAGGCTCAGACATCCTGCCCTACCAACGTGAGTCCGCATGTCTACCACGCGGGCGTGGAAATCCGTTGACCCCAAAAACGGAGCGCTGGCTTCAGCCGGCATCTGCGAATGTGCGGAAGAAGTTGGCTAAAGCCAGCGCTCCGTTTTGGCTCATCCCGTCGTTCAAGGTCACCGCGTTTCCCTCGAGGTCAGGATGTCTGAGGCTGACTCGCGTAAAATTCAAATCGGCGAGCAAGCTAAGGGGGGTGGACATTTCTGTCCGCCTGGCCATTGCGGTGAGCAAGAAGCCGCGCGAAGCACTTCTCTTGCGCCAGCCATTGGCAGCACCACAGTAAGGTGGCCTCTCCTTATCCGCCGATTTGAATTTTACATGACAATGGGGAAATCCTGTCAGGGAAATCCTTGCCCCAATGATTAGATCCTGATAGGTCCAGACATGCTCTGGAAAATTTCCGCACTCTGCCTGATGGGCGTGGCGAGCCTCCATGCCGCCGAGCCCACTCCACTCTTCAATGGCAA